>JAHLWJ010000036.1 GCA_019057975.1 Promethearchaeota archaeon
TAAAGTTTCTTTGTATACAAATTCCTGTAGCATCAACTATAAAAATTTTTATATTCCTAGGAAGATCAGTAGTATCGATAGATTCTGGACTATTTACAATTAAAGTTGTACCCTCCTTTATTGTTTCTTTTATTTTTGGTATATCCAGCAATGAGGTATCAAACAATAAGATATAATCTGGATTTACTACACTATCATATGTTTTGATTGCTTTGCTTTTCGAAATTTTTGCAAATGCCTGTATAGGAGCACCCCTTCGCTCAGCACCAATTATAGGGATTGCTATTGTGTCCTTAAAACCTTGCTCAAATGCCATTTCAGTTAATAATTGACTTGCAGTTATGCATGTTTGACCTCCTCGACAGTGCATTGATATTTCTACAATTTTTTGTTCTTCAGACAATTTACTCCATCTTTTTATTATTTATTTCTTCTAATATATATGATTAAAAGTTCTTTTGATTTTTCTCCAATAATTGCAATATTAAACAATAATATAGAGTTTTTAATTATGATTATTATATCTAAAAAAAAGTTCTAATAAATAGTTTATTTTCTAAATATCATTATTTTGAATTAATTTAGAGAAACTTTAAAATAAAACCAGATTAATTTTAAGCTGGTTTAAAATTATTCTTATGTCTAGTGAGAAAAGAAATAGCGAAATTATATATTCATTTAAATGCCCTTCGTGTGGGATAGGTACTATTGATATTATTAAGAGCATATATGATCTACCCGATGGAGATAGAATGCTCATATTAAAATTTGAATGTGGAAATTGCAATTTTCATAAAAATGATATAATTCCCTTAACAACAAATATGGATCCAGGGATTATGACTTTGAAAGTGACAAATGAGGAGGATCTTAGATCAAAAATTTATCGTTCGCCACTGGGAAAGCTAGAAATTCCTGAACTTGAATTAAAAGTAGAACCGGGACCAAGAGCAGATTTTTATTACACTAATGTAGAAGGTATATTATACAGATTTGAAAGTGCTGTTTCAATATATAGAAAAAGTCTTGAAAATAACGATCCAGAATTGGATGAAATTGATGACATTTTAAATAATTTAAAGAAAGCATTAGAAGGAAATTATGAGTTTACATTGATATTAACTGATCCTCAAGGAGGGAGTTATATTATCCCACAAAATAAGTCGAAATATAAATTTGAAAAACTTGGAACAGAAAAGTCAGAATAAAAATAAAATATGACTTTATCATAATTGTTAATTATCAAAATAAAATCAAATTCTAAATATTGTGAATGTTTATGGGAAATCAAATTAAAAAGATTGGTATTCTTACAGGGGGAGGAGATTGCCCTGGTTTGAATTCTGTACTTTATGGTATTATGCTTAAAGCTTATGATGCTGGGGTTGAATGTGTTGGAATCCTTAAAGGGTGGAAAGGATTTATGGAAAATCTAATAATTCCCCTTAAAATTTCTGAACATGATGACCTACATACTGAGGGGGGGACTATTCTATATACGAGCAGAACTAACCCATTTAAAGGGGTAAGCTCAAAAGAAGAAAAAGCAAAAGAATTGGCTAAAAAATTTGAAGAATTAGGAATAGATGCATTAATCGCAATAGGTGGTGACGATACCTTAGGAGTAGCGGATAATATGTATAAATTTGCTGATGCTAAAGTTGTAGGCTGCCCTAAAACGATAGACAACGATTTAAAAGGAACACATTATACGTTTGGATTCTGGAGCGCCGTACAGTTAGCCTCTAACGCAATGGATAATCTTACAACTACAGCTCGTTCACATCAGAGAGTATTTGTAGTCGAAGTTATGGGGAGAGATGCTGGTTTTTTAACAATGTATAGTGGAATTTCTGCTGGAGCCGATATAATATTAATTCCTGAGACTCCGTTTGATTTAGAAAAGGACATCATTGATATCTTGAAAAAAAGAGTTAATGCGGGCTATAAATATCATATAATTGCTACATCTGAAGGAGCATATCCAAATTCAGAATCTTTAAACCGAGATTTTAAAACCATATCTAAGGAAACAATTGATAATTTGCCTAAAGATACATATGGTAATCCGTTATTGGTAAAACTGAATATGTCCCAAATAATTGTTAAAGAGTTAAACTTAAGAGATGATCTAAAACAAGAATTTCAGAAAAATGGAGTAGATTTTGAATGTCGAAGTGTAGTTCTTGGGCACACTATGCGTGCTGGAACACCTAATTCGTTTGATAGGATTTTAGGATTAAGATTTGGGTTAGCAGCAATGAAACTTGTTTTAGAAGGTAAATTTGGGAATATGGTATCTCTTCAGGGAAATAAAATTGAAACAATTCCGCTTTCAGAAGGAGTAAAAAAGAAGTATATTACACCTGATAATGATAAAATGGAATTACGTGATTTACTCGTAAAAATAAGATATCTATCTAAGCAAAATAGTTAATTAGGTGGACAATAATTATGGGTGAAATAAGAGGAATTCTTTTTGCGATAGTAAAAGGAAAGGGGACACGATCGGAAGGACCTGAATATTTTATTAAACCATTAGATGATTATAAAAATAGATGGTCGGAAATCTTAGTTAGGAAAAAAACTCACATGTGGGAGAAAGATCCTGAATTGCATAAATTTCTCGATAAAAAAGTGTTGATAACTGGAGATATAATTGAGACAAAGAGTACAATTACAGTTGATTACTTGAAAATAGAGACTTTAGAGTGAGTTGTGTGAATATTCGTGAAACGCATCTTTCACGATGATTTTTATTAAAAATTCTATTTTAGTTTTCAACTTCAAATACAATTTTGAGATATTCATACTTAGAATTAAGTAATCTTAAAACTTTTTCAACAAATGATCTCAAGTTTTTTACATGGATAGGTTTTTCGTCCATTTGTTTAAGTATAAACTCATGTATCATCTTTCTGGTTGTTTCTGGACCATCTTTTTCAAGATATTCCAACCAATAGATTGAGTTTCTACAAATTCTCTTTAATGCTTCATCAGGATACTCCTTTTTATCAAAAATTTTTTCATGATGGTTGGATAAAGCAATACTAAGCCTTTCTAAATGATCAGCAATACCTAACGAATACCGACATAAACTTATTATATTTGAAGTAATTCTAGTGTTTCTAGTATTAGTTGCAGCTTCAAAAGAAACCCATACTTCATTCCACTCATCTTTATTTCTACCAATTGAACCATCATTATATAATGCCACATTGATTATATCACTAAGGTCAACATCGTGTCCTCGTTTTAACTTTTTGTTAAAAATCTCTCTAAGCTTTGTTCCTTCTAGATAACTTCCAGCACCAAAATCGAGTAGTTGGTTTAGATTATTTGCTGCACAAAGCGCTTCATATCTAGTTTCACCCGTATCTGGATTAATCCATTCTACACGCTTTTCCCATTCTCCCGATTCTTTGTTTTTAATCCAACCCATTTCCCTTAACACATGATCTAATAAATGGATCTGAAAGGACCAGAAATCAATATCGTCCGTGAAGCGTTTTCTTCTCCAATCTCTAGTTGTATATTTTCCTAAATATAATTTCAGAGTCCCGCGAACCAATTCAAATTTTCCATCCTTTAATGTTTCACATGCATCTTTATAATAAATGTTGCTTGGTTCATTTGAAATTTCTACTATTCTGTTAATAATCCTTCGCGCTTCTACTGCCACGACATCACATGGAATGCTCCCATCAGAAGGATATGCCCGTGATCCTCCATTTAAAAAGTTTTTAAACAATTCTAAGTCATTGTCTGGTATTATATACCATGGATTATTGAATAAAATTTTACTGAATACATAGTGGGTGAAACTGTTTTCATCTACTTTAGTTTTATCATGCAAAGGAGAGACATTTCTTAGTTTATCTCCTTTTTGAACAGCATCAGCCTTAGTATCCCAAATTGAACTCATACGAGATATTATATTGAATGTAATTTTTAAAAATTGTTAATTTAAAATATAAAATTAATTTTTAAACATAGACTCTATTGATAATATATCCTATAATATGAAAAAAAAATGAAAAAAAATGGATTTCTTTAGTATTTTTACTTTAACACCATGGGATTCCCTTAATTTAAAAATTTTAACTGAAGTTAAATTATATTCATTGAAAAATATATTTAAAACATTTCCTGTAATTGAACCAGAATTTTTTGATGATACACTCTCAAATCTATATAAATTCAAACACTATTCATGGGTTGAAAGCATCAAACGAATTGTAGGTCCAAGTGGTGAAGATTATGATATTAAGCCATGGAATCTTGTGTGGGGGATGGATAGTGAAAGAAGGATTTTTCAATTTTTATTTCAAAAAGTTAAAACTGAATTAAAAGATTCCCAAGCAACATTAGTAGCTTTAGCTCCTCCAGAATTAGGAAAATTGTTTAAAGAATATAAAACAGAAGCTATATTAAGAACTTTGTCTTTACTCAATAATCAAAAAAAAATGAAATTCTTAATGGTTTTAGCACCTAAAGGAAAATCCATCGCCGAAGAACAGCAATTACTCCAAGTAAATAAGAAGGATTTAGAAAAACTGAAATTTAATACTATGCTTAAACAAATGCCGAACATTAAAGGACATTGGTTTCCAGAGTATTCTCCACGTTGTCCAAATTGTAATAAATTAATCACAGAGATTAAGGGCTTTAATGTTGGGCTTCTTAAATTTAAGTGTCCCTACTGTGGATTTGAAAAAATGAAGTAAAAAAGACTAGATTATTAACATCTTTAATAAGGATTTTATTAAATAATTTGATCTATAACTTATTATTAAAATTAAGAATAATAGATAATAATTCAATTATGTTTGTAGCAGCATTGGATTTAGGTACAACGGGTTGTAGAACGTATATTTTTGATTTAGTAGGGACAATAATCGCTAGTGATTATCAAGAGTGGCAAAGTTTTTACCCTTCTCCCTCATTTGTAGAACAAGATGCAGATGTATGGTGGGATTCTCTTAAAAAAACTATAGAAAGAGCGATTAAGAAAAGTGGAATTGATAAGACTGATATTGTTAGTCTTTCTGTTACTAACCAACGAGAAACAATTGTACCTGTTGATAAAGTGGGTAATCCTCTTCATAATGCATTAGTTTGGCAAGATAGAAGAACAATAGACCAAGTAGAATATATAAAGAACAAAGTAGGTATAGATAAGGTTTATAAAACTACAGGTTTAACAATCGACCCTTACTTTTCAGCTACTAAAATCCTGTGGTTTAAAGATAAAAAACCAGAAATTTATCGAAAAACTCATAAATTTCTCCTTGTCTCAGATTTCATAGTTTATAAATTAACTGGTAAATTTTGCACCGATTTCTCAAACGCTTCACGAACAATGTTGTTTGATATTTCTAATTTGAAATATTCAGATGAGATTGCCTCTGAATTAGAAATTGATTTAGACAAAATGCCGGAAACATTAGAGAGCGGAATAGATATAGGAGAAATGACAACAGACGAAACCTTGTTCGATAAAAAAACACTAGTAGTTACTGGGGCAGGAGATCAACAATCTGCAGCTTTAGGTGTTGGAGTTGTTACTCCTGGTGAAATCAAATGCACAACTGGAACTGGAAGCTTTATTCTCGCATTTTTAACGAAACCAAATTTCGATCCCCAAAAGCGTGTATTATGTAGTTGTCATGCTGTTCCTGGGACATGGGTTCAAGAAGCAAGTATTTTTACTTCTGGGGCAACTCTTAGATGGTTTAGAGATCAAGTTGGTCTTGCTGAAAGTGAGATTGCAGAAGAAAAAGGTCAAGATCCTTATGATATTATGATTGCTCAAGCTGAAGAATCTCCAACAGGCGCAAACGGTTTGGTATTAATACCACATTTAGTAGGTGCAGGAGCACCACACTGGAATCCTCATGCTAGAGGTGTATTATTTGGGTTGGCGTTAGGACATCAGCGTAAGGATTTATATAGAGCCGTATTGGAAGGTGTTGCTTTTGAACTTCGAAAAAATATAGAAGTTTTTAAAGAGATTGGAATTGAACCAAAGGAATTAAAATTAACTGGTGGTGGATCTCGTTCAGATTTATGGAATCAAATATATGCTGATGTTTTAGGAATAACATGTATAAGAAATATTATAGAAGAAGCAACTTCGCTTGGAGCTGCTATACTTGCTGCTTCTGGGGCTGGAATATTTCCAGATATGGCAAAGGCTGCTGAGAATCTATGTAAAATAGACAAGAAATGGGTTCCTAACGTAGATCATCATAAATACTATGAAGAGCTCTATAAATACTCATGTGAACTGTATAATTTTATAGAAAATAACAATCTATATAAAAAGCTAAACGATATATCTAATAATTTAAACATGAAATAAGTTACTCATTTTATTTAGTAGTTGAATCTACTCCATAATCATCAATTTTATATAGTTTAATTGTTATTTTTTCTTTAATCATAAATACATAGTGTTATTTAGATGAGACTTTCGTCTCTTGAAAAAATTCTAATAAAACAGATGTGAATGAAATGGAGGAAGTTTCTTCAGGCCCTACAAGAGAATATAATAAAAATCAGAAATTAATCTCAGGAATTTTTTATATATTGATTGTGATAGCTAGTCTGGTTACTATAGGAGGTGTCGTATGGACTTTTGCTGATATATTTATTGGAGCCACTGGTAAATTCGAACTATTCAATGACCTAAATCTAGGTTATAAAATAGCTATTATTGGAGGTCTTTTAGCAGGATTATTCTTCTTATTAGTTTTCTTCTATGGATTGTTCAAAAAAACATCAAAGGCATTAATGGTGTTTATTTATAAGAAAAGAGAACTTGAGGAAAAATATAAAAATCGTACTGGTGTGAAAATTGTTGCAGGGGGATTATTAATAAGTATAATAAGTATTATTATTGGATTACTATTTGGTCCTGTTTGTGATCTTATAGTAGGAGATTCAGGAGATTCAGGAGAATTTTTTACCTTTTTAGGAAGTACAGGACCATGGGTATTATTAGTGGGCTCTGGACTTTTTTTAATAATTGGTGCTGCTCTCTTTATGATATATTTTTGGAAAAACGGTTATTATTTAATTTTAAGACTTTTAGGTGGCTTAGAAAAAGAAAATTAGTGAAAATAAAAGAGACATCAAGTCAAAATTTTTTGAATTTCTTTAAATCAGAAATCTCTTGCTCTTACGTTTTTTTTATTTCCTTTTGTACCTTTTTATGATTAATTTATTTTGTTTGTTAATCAAATTATGCCTAAATAAAAAAATGGCAATCAAAGCTGGAACAGTTTTTAATTATCTTCAGTTACCGGATGTATCTCAGTTTCCTTTTGTTATTAGCAAGAGAACGGATAAATTTTTCATCCAAAAGGGATTATTTGTTTATACAGAATCTAATGAAGGGTTTTTAATCGGAATTATTGATCGTATTATCTTATTAAATGAATATTTTAGCGATGCTTTAACGATTAAAGCCTATAATACTAATAATAATCCAAATATATTAAAGGGTCTTTTTCCAAGTGAAGATTTTGAATTTGCTATAGCTATTGTGAAATGTCTAGGAATAATAAAATTCAAGAACAATTCAAAAACTAATATTGACAAAATTTTGAGGATGACCTATCCAGCAAGTCCAGGAAGAGAAGTGTATATTGTAGAAGAAAATCTTCTAAATGAGTTTATAGGATTTGATGAAGAAAAAGGATTAAATTTAGGTAAAGTAAAAGTTACCAACACTAACGCAAAAATCAATATGAATCGGTTATTGAATAAACACTATGCAATTCTCTCGATTTCAGGAGGGGGTAAAAGTTATCTTACATCAATTCTCATAGAAGAGTTATTAAAAAGAGAAGAGGATTATGGTACCCCCGCAATAATTCTGATCGATGTTCATGGAGAATATTTATATTTGAATAAGGTCCCTGAATTAAAAGAGAGAGTAAGCATTCAAGATATCTCATATTTTCAAATCTCTGTCCCTAAAATGCCTATATATTCCTTTAAAAAATATCAAGGAGATATTTCAAATGTTCAAGTAAGAGAACTCGCAAAGTTTATCAAAAAATTAAAGAGAGAGAAAAATCGGTATACAATAGGAGATATTATTGAGCAAATTGAAAATGAATCAGATGGAAATAAAACAACACGACAAGCATTAATAGGTTGGCTATCTGATTTAGAACGATTAACTATATTTGGCTCCCAAGAGAACCCAATCTTGGATAACATTATTGAAAAACAGAAAATTACTATTTTTAATCTTCAAAAAGAAATTAGTATTAGAAAGAAGCAAATTATTGTAGATTATATTTGTAATCGCTTATTTAATTTAAGGAGATTAAATAAAGTTCCTCCATTTTTACTAATTATTGAAGAAGCACATCAATTCTGTCCTGAAGCTGCTCACTCTAAAGCAATTTCTAAACCAATAATTGAAATGATTGCCAGAGAAGGAAGAAAATTCATGTCTTGTTTATGTTTAATAAGTCAGAGACCAAAAAGATTGAGCACTACAGCTCTTTCCCAATGTAACTCTAAAATGGTACTCAATATAAAAAATCCATATGATTTAAAACATCTTATGGATAGTTCTGAAGCAATTACAAAAGAGTATACCAACATGATATCAAGTTTAGGTGTAGGTGAAATGTTATTGATGGGGGCTGCTATCAATTATCCTATTTTTGTTGATATTAGAGAAAGAGAATATAGATCTAATACAGAAGAAATTTCTTTAGCTCAAATTTGTTTAAATTGGGAAAATAAACAATTAAAGTAAATCGGTAGATATCCCTTCTCTTATCGCCTTGTTATGCTTATTAAAAACTATCATTTTCTTATTCTTTGAGACACGAAACACGTTAATTATTGCCATACACTCCAATTTCATAAATATCTCTTCTAAAATTAAGGAATTAACGTAAGGAAATTCTTTCTTAAGAAGTTCTTCGAGACGTTTATCTAAGATTTCTCCTTTATTTTTTATAAGGATATCAATCAATGAATTTACTATTGGTTTTTCGTTCCAACGATGAGCTTCTATATTAAACCACCTAAAATGTGTATAATAAATAGAGTATTATGATTGATAATAATTTCTTTCTAATTAATTTTGGGAAATTTATACGAACAACCTATCTTCTTTTGATTCTTCAATTCTTCGACTTTTCAATTTTTCACCGAATTTTTCATACCACTCTATTACTTCTTTTGTTATGGAAGGATGAATATCTTCTCTAGCTTCTTTAAAATGTTCCATCGTAACTTTTCTTGCTCTGATATTTTCTCTAAGAGCTATCATTGCAGCTTCACGACACCAAGTCTCTATATCAGCTCCAGAAAACCCTTCAGTTATTTCTATCAATTTTTCTATTTTCAAATTTGCGCCAAGCGGCATATCTTTAGTGAATATTTTTAAGATTTCAAATCTTGCCTTTTCTTCTGGATGATGAACTAATAATATTCGATCAATTCTCCCAGGTCTAATCAATGCAGGATCCAAAATATCAGGGCGGTTTGTCGCAGCAATTACAACAATATCCTTCATCACTTCTAATCCATCTAATTCTGTTAAGAATTGCGAAAGGACTTTTTCTGATACTCCGGAATCAGAAGTGTGTCTACCTCGACTTGGTGCTATTGAATCGAATTCATCAAAAAAAACAATACAAGGTGCTGCCATCTTTGCTTTTCTAAATACTTCTCTTATAGCCTTCTCACTTTCTCCAACCCATTTTGATAAAAGTTCTGGTCCTTTTATTGAAATAAAATTAGCTTTACTCTCAGTTGCCACAGCTCTTGCGAGTAGCGTTTTACCACAACCAGGTGGGCCATAAAGCAAGATGCCCCTTGGAGGTCTTATTCCCATACGACTGAATATAGTTGGATTCGATAAAGGCCAATCAACTGCTTCAATCAATTGCTGTTTTAACTTTTCTAAGCCACCTACTTGATCCCATGTGACATTTGGAACTTCTACAAATACTTCCCTTATTGCAGAAGGTAAGACCTCTTTCAAAGCTTCCTCAAAATCATTTTTAGTTACCTCAATTTGCTCTAATAATTCTGGGTCTATTATTTCTGATTCTAGATCTATCTTAGGTAAATATCTTCGTAAAGCTGACATGGCTGCTTCTCGAGCTACAGCAGAAATATCTGCTCCAACAAATCCATGAGTTATTTGAGCAAATTCCTTTAATGAAATTTTCTTATCAAGAGGCATATTTCTTGTGTGTATTTGAAATATTTCTAACCTTTCTTTTTCATTCGGCACTTTTATTTCAATTTCACGATCAAATCTACCAGGTCTCCTCAAAGCAGGATCTAAACTATTTGGTCTATTAGTCGCACCAATGACAATAACTTTTCCTCTACCATGTAGGCCGTCCATTACAGCTAGAAGTTGAGCAACAACTCGTCGTTCTACTTCGCCAGTAACAGTTTCTCTCTTTGGAGCAATCGCGTCTATCTCATCAATAAAGATAATTGAAGGGCTTTTCTCTTCTGCTTCAATAAAAAGTTTACGTAACTTCTTCTCAGATTCTCCATAAAATTTACTCATAATTTCTGGACCATTAATTGATATGAAATGCGCTTCACTTTCATTAGCAACTGCCTTAGCTAATAATGTTTTTCCACAACCTGGTGGACCTCTTAGTAATACCCCTTTTGGTGGATCGATCCCCAATCGTTTAAATAAAGAGGGATGACGTAAAGGTAATTCAACCATTTCTCGTACTCGTTGGATTTCCCTATCTAATCCACCAACATCCTCATATGTTATATAACCGACACCTGCTTCAACATCTTCAGTAACTTTTTCGCTTATATTAAGTATTGTGTCTTGTTTTATTATACAAACTTCATTAGGTCTCATACTGATTACTTTAAAAGTAATTTCTCTGCTGATTCCTATGGATATGAAAATAAAATCATCGACCGTAACTGGATAATTATTTAGCTTTCTTTTCACAAAACTCTCGAATCTAGGATTATTTCTTATTTTAACGCTAGATGGTGCTAAAACTATATTTTGAGCTGGTTCCGCTTTCACTTTACGAATTTCTAATGTATCATCAATCCTTGTTCCTGTGTTCTTTTGTAACCTAGAATCAACGCGAACTATTCCCAAACCATTATCTTGAGGATAACTTGGCCAAGCAATTCCAGCACTATTCTTCTTGCCAATAACCTCAATAACATCGCCTGTTTGAATGTTTAATTTTTCCATTGTTTTTTGATCGATTCTTATGATATTGCGTCCAATATCCCTTTTTTTAGCTTTTTGGACTCGCAACACTACACTCGGAGTGTTATCTTTTTCATTCTGATCGGACATATTATTCCATTTTTAAGAATATGTTATTTATTTAATATTAAAAAATAATAATTTTGTAAAAATTTTTCCTTTTCGTAATATATTTAATTCTTAAGAAAATCATCCAAAGAAACTTGGGTTTTATTAGACTCCAATTTCCTTAATCTATCTAAAGCATTTTCAACTCTTTGTCTTGAAAAATTATGTTGTTCTATTAGTAATTCTTCTATTCTTTCAAAGTCGATCTTCTTGGGTTTTGGTATTATATAATCTTTTTTAACGTCTGGATATAAAAATATATTTTTAATATGCTCTACTAATTCTGGCTCTAAAAAAATTTCTTTATTTCCAACTTTAACATTACTTTTTAAGATATTTTCTATAGAATCATATTTTTTAATTAAATCCAAAGCGGTTTTCTGACCAATCCCTTTAATTCCAGGGAAGAAATCGGTCCCTATTAAGATGCCCATTTCAACTAGCTGTTCTCGGGTTATTCCTAAATTTTTTAAGAATTTTGATAACGAAACATACTCTATATCTAAAGTTACGGTCGTATTCTTTACTCTCCTACTTCGATTAATAGCAAAATTACGAATAAAACGCTCTCCTCCAAATAATAATGTATCATAATCTTGAGAAGCACATGCCCAAGCGTCTCCAGCTTCAACCATATAAGCAGATTGAGCTTCTCCTTCAGAAGTAGCTTGAATTATCGGGATACCCATGGATTCAATCAATTTTTTACTTTCTTCGATCATACCCTCATCAAGTTTTGAAGTTAGCTGTGCAAATTTTTTAGCTTCTTTGAAATCTTCTGCATCTTGAGCTTCAATCATCTTTTTTTGAGCTTCTTCCTTAACTTTTTTCCGCTCTTTTATTGTATCAAGTTTTAATTCAGAAGGTATACCATCAAAAACGTAAATAGGTCTTATATTATGCTCTAAAAAGTTAATACTCCTATAAAACAGTCCAGATAAATGTGATGTTGTCTTTCCCTGATAATCTTTTAGCGGGGTTCCATCTTGTTGCCGGATTATAGCTAAAAATTGATAAATTGTATTAAACGCGTCAATTGCGATATTTTTATTAAACAAATTTTCAATTGTTATCGATCGTTTGACTTCATTTACTAATTCATTTATTTTAACGCCCATTTTAGCAATTAAACCTTTTTTTTCACCTGCGATAATAATATATGATACAATTTATATAATTCCCACTAATATATTATATTACTTTTAGGCCTTCTTTTCAATTTAGATCCACATTTCTCGCATATTTTATTTAAGTCTTCAGCTTTATGTATGCTTTTACAAAAAGGACAATATATTTCCCAGACGATTTTTGAATTAATCCCTTCCTTATGCAAGGGAGAGAAAGGGATATTTAGTTCAGAACATACGTTCTCAATTGAATAATCATTGGAATAAATCTTAACATCCTCATCTTGGTTTTCTATTAGTTCTAACGTTAACGCTATTAATTCTTTGTCTGCCTTTGATAATGCTTTATAATCCCCAGTTGATTTGGATTTCTGTTCTACTCTAAAAATATATTTTTCTGAAGGTATAGTAAGAATTAACTTTTTACTGATGGTCGCAGCCTCAATTTTATTTAAAATATTTCTATTTTTATCCTTATATTTTCTTACTTTAATTTCTTCGATTATTTTTGGGGTAGTATAGATTTTTCCCTTAATTAAATTGATATCAATTCCAGTGAGGAAAATGTTAGTATCAAAAATGTAAATTGGAGATTTTTCTTTCATTTTACTATTCTTCTGGTGAATCATCAATAGGCGTTCTTACTGTAGAAAGAATCTTCTTTCTTAAACGTGTATAATAACTTTTACTAAACCGAATAAATTTATTATGAGAATTTGCCTTACGAATCCTGATTTTGGTATTAGGTGCTATTTTCTTAATAGTTCTTTGTCCATCTATGACTATTTTTGCGTCTAATCGGGGTCGTAGGAGCTGAATTTCAATTACACCATCAATAGGAAGTATAATTGGTTTTAATCCTGACCCTGCAAAACTATTTAAGGGGGTTATCTGCATAATTTCCATATTAGGATTAACAATTGCACCTCCAGCACTTAAATTATAAGCAGTGGATCCTGTTGATGTAGAAATTATCACACCATCCAAATAGCTACGGTTTAGGAAAATACCATTAATTCTTATCGATACTTGTAGTACTTTGGAACTCTTTGAAGAAACTATTAAAACCTCATTCAATGCGTTATTCAACCTAATTTCTTCAGAGTTTTTAACTATATAAGGGGTAATTTTTGAACATAGCTCACATTCAAATTCACCGTTTAATGCATGTATTAAATCTTTAAAGATTGTTCTCTCATTCGATTCATCTAAAAAACCTATAGAGCCAACATTTACACCTAAAATAGGAGGGGGATCTCTTTGTGATAACCCACTAGCAACTCGTAAAATTGATCCATCTCCACCTATTATAATTATGAATTTTATATTATCAGCACTCATTTCCGCCAAATCCATATCATTATGTGGAAAAATCTTTGGAGCAATTCTAGTTTCTAAATAGACGACTTCCCCCTTTTGTACTAAAAACTCAAAGACTCTCTTTGCTAATTTGATTGCTCTTTCTGAATCTAATCTACACGCAATAGCAATAGGTTTTTTTTCCATGATTCCGCACCTTTCGTTAATTAAATCTTAACTACTTATATATCTATCAAAAAAATAAAAGATTATTTGGAAAATATTATTAATGTTTATACTTTATTGAAATTTTTTAGTTTATCTAGTTAGTAAAAACTCTATTTATTAGTGTACGGTTAGCCAATTTCCAGTAATCTACTTGAGCAGTTGATATCATATCAGGGTTTGCCTGGAGTTCTTTCAATTTCTTTGTTAATTCCTCCTCTTTCGGCCAATCAACATCGAAAGATTCATAAGATTCTAAATCCATAATATTTATCGAAGCATCTTCTATAAAATTGATTTGGGCATTACCCTTTAAGATCTCGGGAATTTCAACCATATGGCCCGAGGGTATGGTGAGTGAGCGTTTATTATCATCAAAAAGACCAACGCAGACGACTCTGACTTTAGCGTGTCCATGTTTTCCACTTTTACTTCTCTCTGTTGCTTTAATAATACATGGCTCATCGTCAACCATGATAAATTGCCCAGATTTTAATTTTTGTATCTCTGTTCTTCTAATAGACAATTACATTTCCACCTTAGTTTGTTTTTTCTTATTCAAAAAATTTTTAATTAATTTTGACATTTCTTTTATGATATATTATATTTTTAACAAAAAAAAATATTAGTTTTTGAGAACTATTCCAAATATATTAAAAAAAATTAGAGCAAAGCATTAATGGTTTTAGAAAAACTTGGAAGACAATTAGATAGTGCAATACGCAGAATTAGACGCCTTCCAATAGTGAATAAGGATGCAATCAATGCCCTTATTCAGGACCTTCAACGAAGTCTCCTGAGTGCTGATGTAAAAGTTGAGTTAGTTTTCCAGATGACGGAAAATATTAAAAAAGAAGCGACGAATACAAAACTACAAAAGGCAAAACGGAAAGATTTTATAATAAAATTAGTACATGATGAGCTTATTAACCTTTTAGGTGGAAAACCAGCCCCAATTCGAATCAAACCTGGGAAAAAGAATGTGATTCTACTTGTTGGAATCCAAGGATCTGGTAAAACAACCACAATCGGCAAATTAGCTAAATATTACAAAAGTAAAGGATATAAAGTAGCAGCTTTAACAACTGATACTTGGCGACCTGGTGCTTATGAACAATTAGTTCAACTGACTGAACAAATTGGAGTAAAGTGCTATGGAAATCCAAATGAGAAAAATGCTATTAAAATTGCGGTTCAAGAGACTAAAAAAGCAATAAATGATGGAAATGATTTAATTATTGTAGACACAGCAGGGAGACATAAAGAAGAAAAAGAATTAATGAAAGAAATGGCAATTCTCGAACAAAAATTAAAGCCGAACGAAAATATCCTCGTCCTCGATTCTACCCTAGGCCAACAAGCATTCAACCAAGCCCAAGCGTTCTCAAATACTACAGATATCGGAAGTATTATCGTCACAAAGCTGGATGGGACCGCAAAGGGAGGCGGAGCCATTTCCGCATGCGCTGCTACAAATGTCGGAATCCGTTTCATTGGTGTTGGAGAAAAAATCGATGACCTTGAAGAATTTGAAGCATCTAAATTTGTAGGAACTCTACTTGGTGTACCCGATATTGAATCATTAGTTCAAAAAGTTGAGGAAGCAGAAATTGCACCAGATGAAGAAACCATTAAACGTATGATGCACGGACGGTTCACCCTCGAGGACCTCTATCAACAGCTGATTTCAATCAAGAAAGTGGGAAAATTCCAGCAAATATTAACTATGATGGGCGGAGGAAACATTCCTGATGCTTTAAAGGGCGATGCAGAGCAAAACCTCGAACGCTGGCGAATAGTATTAGACTCCATGACTTATGAAGAGAAAATGGAGCCGAAAATTATCAAGAAAACAAGAAAAAGAAGGATTGCTATAGGTTCGGGTACAGAATACTCTGTAATAAATAAAATGCTCGACCAGTACTCACAAATGAAAAAATTTATGAAGAGACTCCTCCAAATGCAGAAGAAAGGTAAAGGATTTCCAGGAATGCCCGGTTTACCTGGTGGAAAAGCGGGTGCAGATTTCATGAAAAAGTTAGGTAAATTTTAGAATTTAGTTTTTTACTTATAATATGTTTGATTAGGTTGGTAAATTTCTTATTACTTTTCGAAAAAATCTTTTATTACACAAAAAAACAGATTGATAAAGGTCTTACTCCTCAAAAAGTTTATGAGTTGTGTTCATGTATAAGAGAGACTTTTTGTCTATCTTATTCCATTAGGAAAAATAATATTTTACATGTATATTTCCAAGAAGAGAATTTACTTATAAGTTTTATAGGAAATAAATTAAGATACTTAGGTCCTGATGAAAGATCTCAAGCGTTACTTCTTCTAAAAGCTTTAAACAAAGTGAGAGGAATTGATGCCATAAAAGAAAGAGATATGATGATATCCACACCAGGCATTTATGTTAGAAAATTTCTGAAGGATTCATCATTTATTCACTATTTTAAATCTATCATAGAGGGAAATATTTATCTCATAATAAATGATATTGAATCTATAAAAGAGGATTTAGCAGTTCAAACTTTGAATGAAGAAAGTAAATTAGTAGAAGACTCAAATTTCTATATAATTCCAACTTTTACTACTTATAATAAAAAATCTGATCTTATCAATGGGTTTAGACAAATGAAAAATATAAATTTTTTCTCTCTTTCTAAAATTAAACCAATAGAAAATAAAATTTTATATATTAATTTTCGAAAAGATCATCAAGAGACTCTATAAGAGTAAATATATTTATGATTCTAAAAAACGCGAAAATTTTTTCTGAAGGTTTAGTACATAAAGGAGCTATTCTTATCAATAATGGTATTATTGTAGAAGTCAAATGTACTCCTGATGAGAAGGATTATAAAAGATTATTTGAAAAGAACGATGATAATAAGGTACTAGATTGTAAAAATAAATTAATTTTACCAGGGATAATTGATATTCATTCTCACTTGCGTGATATGGGACAAAGTGATAAAGAAACATTTTTTACCGGAACCAAAGCAGCTGCTTATTCTGGAATAACGACTGTTTTCAATATGCCAAATACAAAACCTCCCGCAATTTCAGGAGAACAAGTCAACATATGGATGGAAAAAGCACAAAATAATATTAATGTGGATGTTGGATTCATAGCAGGTGTACCTAAAGAAATTGATGAGAATGAAATAAAAAAGATCATAGAATTAGGAGTAATTGGATTTAAAATTTACCCACTTAACCCTTTAAATGATATAGATTGGAATAATACCGAAAATATTCAAAAAATTCTTAATATTTCTTCTACATACCAAATTCCGTTATTTATTCATGCTGCTTTCTCAATCTCCGATAAAGAAAAGAATCGAATTCTTAATGAATTCAAGGTTCAAGAATATAATACTTTAGAATTACACGATAGATTAAATCCAGTCGAAATGGAGGAAAAATATATTGAGTTTGTAATTGAAAATTATAAAAAAAATATTAACATTAATAGATTAAACCCAAAAAATTATCCAATTGTTCATTTTTGCCACGTAAGTTGCATTCAGGGCTATTTAGCGATTCAAAAGGCATTAAAATCAGAACACAGCTTAAAAATTTCTTTTGAAATTACTCCTCATCACTTACGTCTATCTCACGAAATTATATTAGATAAAGATAATTATGGAAAAGTGCTACCTCCTTTAAGAAGTTCTGAACATAGTCAATTTTTATTTAATAAACTTAAAGAAGGCAATGTGCCTTTAATTGGGACTGATCACGCACCTCACACCTTAAAGGAAAAATCCCAAGATTATTTAGATGCTCCCTCTGGATTCCCCGGTTTTGAAACTTACCCATTAATGATACTAAATAATATTTTTAACTACAACATTTCATTAGAAAATTTCGTTAAAATTTCTTCTGAAAATCCTGCTAAAATTTTTAATTTAAAAAATAAAGGCTTTATTAAAGAAGGATATGATGCTGATTTAATGATAATCGATAAGGTGTCTAAATTTCCAATTAGATCTCAAAATTTCAAAACAAAAGCAAAATTTTCCCCATTTGAAAATTATAATTCAGCTGTTCAGATTTGGAAAGTATTTTTAAGAGGAACTGAAATAAATAATGAAAGTATTATTTCAAATGGAAAAATTATAAGAGCAAGCTATAAAGTATAAATGTCTAAACAATATAATAATACATAACTCAAATCGATTGTGGAAAGCAGAATATGTCTTATGAAGAGAAATTCAGTCTAGAAGATGGTCAAGTGCTAATTAAATTTGCTCGAGAAAACATTGAATTTTTTCTAAAAAACGATAGAGTAATTCCTGTTACTGAATATATAAAAGAAAAATTCAATGATAAGTATGGAGCTTTTGTTACCTTAAATAAGCATGGAGTATCTGGTAATCCCTTAAGAGGTTGCATCGGTTATATTGAACCTAAATATTCTCTTTATGATGTTATCCATAAAGTTTCTATTAGCTCTGCTATTGAAGATCCTAGATTCCCTTCCGTAACACTTGAAGAATTGGATAATATTATTATCGAATTATCAATATTGACACCTCCGGAGTTAATCATAGTAAACAATCCAAAAGAATATCGTGATAAAATCGTAATCGGAAGAGATGGACTTATTGCAGAAAAAGGGTGGCGAAGGGGGTTACTTCTTCCTCAAGTTCCCGTAGATCATGATAGGAATTGGGATGTCGAAACTTTTCTCGATCATACTTGTCAAAAAGCTATGCTCCCAGCAGACTCTTGGAAAGATTTAGATACGAAAATCTATTCTTTTCAAGCGATATTATTTGAAGAAGAATCACCTAGAGGAGAAATCGCTAGAAAGTATCTTACATAGAACACATCTTTATTAATACATCTTTAACCGTTTTATTCAAAAATTTGAACATTTAGAGATAGTTAGATGGCAAATCACGATAAAATAATATCGATTGATATATCTTCAAAAAAAGTTAAAGTTGGTATTATATCTTATTAATTAGAATTAGAATAAGAAACTGACGGGATATTGATATCATCAATCTTACAAAAAATTTTATCCCCTTCTTTAAACAACATATCAAATTTATTTAAATTTAATAAGTGATTATTATTAAGAAAATTATAAAATTTTAGGTATAATTCGGATTATATAATTGTTCAGAAATCATGGTAACACTTAAAGATTAATATCCACATATTGTTATTGAAATTCAAGTAATCTTTGTAGTGATAGAAGAGGAGTTTAATATGCCACAAATCAATGGTGTTATATGTAGCGCTATAACATTCTTCAATCGAAATGGTGAGATTATTAAAAACTTAAATTCACTTCTTATCCGTCATATTCTTACCAACGATGCCAACGCTCTCCTGCTTTTCGGGAGTATAGGGGATGGTACACTATTTTCAAGTAAAATAGAAGAAAAAATTAAGCTTATTGATATAGCAATGGAATTTACCGCAAAAAAAATTCCTATTCTTGTTGGAATTTATGGCAACAATGCAGATGAGATAATAGGTCAAATTGAAAACTTAGGAAAAAATTTTGAGGAACTTAATTATATGATATCTCCCCCCATTTCAGAAAAATTCTCATCAGAAACTATAAAATCATATTTTGAAAATATTTTAGGTTCTATTAATCCTAAGAACCAGATATATTTATACAATAATCCTCCTCAATTTGCTGGAAATGAGATTGATCCGAATTGGTTAAAGGAATTAACGGAATTCCCTAATTTACGGGGGTTAAATGATTCATTTTATAATATAAAAACCTGTAAATCATATCTACAATTAATAAATGAAAATTTCTCAGTTTTATGTGGGTTGGAAGAAAACTCTCAAAACTTTTTTCAACTAATTCCATTAAACCAGAGAAAATATAGTGGGATTGTATCGAGCATAAGTAACTTGGTAAATATGTGTTCAAGAATATACTATTATGCCGTGAATGATGATCTCTTAGAGCTTCTACAATTACAAGAACAAATAAACGATATTAGAGCTAAGATTTACAATATTAAAATTGAAGAAGGCAAAGAGAGACGTGGTTTAATTTATGCTTTTTTACATTTGTATAGAGAATTAATATCAAAAACTGATGAAGAGGTTAATTTCATCACCTCAAAATTACAAACTGAAATTGATCCTATAAGTAAAGAAAGAATAGAAGCTACTGTTAATTACCTACTTAATAGTAAACAAATTTATCAATTATATTCTATTGGTAGAAAAGAAATATATCAATTTCAAGATATTATTGAGACATTTTCAAAAATTGATATTTTAGTTCAACAAGGTAAAGTAAGAAAAATAACAGGTCCTTATAGATCAGATATTAACTCGATATATAAAGTAAAATTCGAAAATAGCCAATTAGTTTTCAGATTTCGAACTAGTAAATTCTTTCAATTTGAAAATTTAGTTAAACAGAAACTTTTATTTCCATTTTTAGATAAGACTTTAACACCTCATGACCTTAATCTAAGAGAAAAAGTAAAAGCAATTATAAACACTAAAACTGGAGCTTATATCTTTGATAAGGAAAAACCTCCTATTATTCCAGTAAGTAATTTAATTTATTATGATGAGACTAAGGAAGTGATTCCTTATATTTTCTCTGCACAAGAATATATTCGTGGAAAACCTTTATTTCAACTCATTAATAAGTATATTAATGAAGGAAAAAACCTGAATACTAAAAAATTTATAAACGTATTTGAAAATTTGGGAGAACATTTAGGAAATTTACACACAATAAAATTTGAATCTTTTTTTAGAAGTATTAGCAATATTGGAAAAAATAAAAAAGTATCATATTCAGAATATTTTAATAATCAATTAGAAACTGAATTGCAAGAAGCAAAAAAGAATAAGATTGATTTTGGAAATGAAATAAGGGATTATTTTAGAGATAATAAGGCGCTAATTGAAGAAGAAAATGATTTTGTATTGTTACATAATGATTTTCATAGTCAAAATTTTATCGTTAAAGAAGACCAAGGTTTAATTAATTTGAATGGATTAGTAGATTTTGATGATTGGTGTGTTGGAAGCAGAGCTCAAGACTTCATTAAAATAGATTTCTTAATTCTAAAACCTTTAAATATCCCGTCTTTTTATGATGCTTTCTATAATGCATATTCAAAATATTATGAAATTGATAATGACTTCAAGAAAACTATTGAGATACATAAATTATTATGGCTTCTGAGTGAATATAACTTTGAATCAGATTTAAAAAGAAAGGCATATCAAATCGATCTTATAAGTAGAACATCAGCTTCATTAGAGAATTATCTTTTTGAAATACAGGCAATAATAAGGTAAATATTAAAGAACATAAATTTTTATGGACTGGACCAAGCATTATTGCTTCAAATGGAGTTCTCCAAAAAAAATATTAGAACTAATCAAAAGAGAATCTATCTGAATTTTTTAGGGAGCGTAAGCATAATTCAAAAGATCAGTTTGCCGGATTTTATGATTTCTTTCTAAATTAGATAATCTAATACCTACAAGTCTTACTTTTTTCATATTGTTTAAAAATTCTCTAAATAATTCTAAAATTACTTCCATTACTCTATCCTTGTCTTGAATATGAAAAGGAAGGGTTTTAGCACGTGTGTATGTAACATAACCTTCAAATCTTATTTTTAGTGAAATAGTTTTATATGCAATATGATGCTTAATAACCGTTCTATGGATTTTTTCATTAATATCCATAAATTTTGCTAAAATACTACTAAAATCATCTGTATCTTCGAAAAAAGTTCTTTCTGCACTAATTGATTTTCTCTCTTCTTGAAATTCCTTTACTTTTCGATTGTCAAAACCATTAACTACTTTCCAGATCCATTTGCCCCGTTCCCCAAATAAATTGACCATTTTAGATAATGATGTATTAAGTATATCACCAATCTTCT
>JAHLWJ010000269.1 GCA_019057975.1 Promethearchaeota archaeon
TGGGACGAATAATTTGTGAGGTTTAGATAAATTGGTAATTAGAATTGACTGTTATCTAGCAAAATTAAAGGATTTTAAGAGCAAGTATCCTAACGCTCATTTCGAGGTAATAACGAATACTTCTAAAAGTATTCTTGCTCCAAGTAAGGAATTATTGATTGATGCAGGAATCTTCAAGAATCCTAATGGTACTAAGAATCCTAAAATGGATTTAGAGGAATTCAAAATTAGATTCATGGGGGAAATCTATTCAAATCTAAATGCCTGTTCAAGATTATTAGACTTAAAAAATTTAGCAAAAGAGAAAACCGTCTTTCTTGTTTGTTATTGCAAAAACCCTGAGTTTTGTCACAGATCAATAATTAAAGATATGATTGAAAGAATATAATTCAAAAATAAAGGGGTTTGAAAAATGGGATGTTTTCAAGGTGAATTCATGAAAATGTAAATATACACTGAGAAAATTTAGAATAAAAAAGGTTGTTATAAATTTAAATTAAAAAAGATACTCCTATTTATTATGGATAGAAGCCCAGTTAAAAAAGGAGACAAACTTAAAATTTATACTGATGGTGCCTCACGCGGTAATCCCGGTCCCGCTGCTAGCGCTTTTCTGTTTGTTCATAATGGTAACATTATCCACGATGAATGTGATTTTATTGGAACTGCGACAAACAATACTGCCGAGTATCAAGCTATAATTAACGCATTAAAAGTTGCTGAACGATTCTCACGAGGGCACCTTCAAGTTTTTTCTGACAGTAATTTAGCAGTCCAACAAATCAATAAGAAATGGAAAATCAACTATCCACACTTATCGAAAATGTGCAGCGAAGTCTATAAACTGCGTGAGAAATACGAAAAAGTGGAGTTTTTCCATGTCGGAAGGAATAATCCTTACATCCAAAAATGCGATAAATTGTGTAATGAGAGGTTGGATGCTGAAGGATTTAAAATATAATAAAATTCTAATATATAAAAACATGGAACCTATCGTTGCAGCGAGAGTAGCAAAAGAAGCAAGTGTAAAAAACCTTGTGTATGTCCATATAACGCCCCCATTGACCAATAAAACAACTGAAGAACTATATTTGAAAGGTGTTAGCGATATCTTTGACGGAGAAATTATTTTAGGTAGGGATCGCATGAAATTCAGGTTAAAGTAAAAATACCAGTAAATCTTAATTTTTTATTCATATAGCGGGCTCGATAACATATTTTTCTTTTAGTTTTGCTTCGATATTAGGAAGTTTTGATTTTAATAAGTCTAATTTTTCCTCTTCAATTTTAAACCATGGATTTTCTATAGTATCTCCTAAAGCTTTTTTGAGGGTCATTCTCGAGGAATTTCCAATAATAAAATTTATTTCTTTTTTGAATGCATTAATTAAAAAATTGAGTTTATCATTATTAAGGATTCTAAATGATTGGAATAAATCAATTATACTTTTACTTTGTAGTATTCTTTTTAATCTTAATAACAATTTTCCAGTTGCATTTTTTGGTTCTTTTATTAAATGAAAGATCAAATCCACAATAATATTAAGCGATTTTTGTTCGAGTATGCTCCAAAAACTATCCCCTTCAAAGAATTCAATATTAGAAATAAATATGCTAGTCGCTTCTTCAGGAAAATAAAAATTTAGTATTTTAAAAAACAAATAAATAGTATTAAAATCACTTTTAATGATTTTCTCTATGAACTTGTCTGATAGAACTAAATCTAAGAAGTTATTTTTAAGTAGCAAAGTTTTTTCTTGGATAGCATCTTCAAAGGATACAATACATTTCAAAAAAATTAAGTAATCAAGAAGTGTTCCATTTGAGAGCTGCAATTTAATCTGAGCTATAAGTGGAGTTATGTTCATAAGAAACAAATCAAATATGAGAAAATTTGGCTTGGGAATTACAATCATGTGAGGATAATATCCAAAATTAGCTCTCTCCTCTAAATAAAACCCACATTCTGAATATAAAGTATTAATGTTCTCTTCTGAAAATGTTATAAAACTTGTTGTTTTCTCAATTTCATTGTTATTTAACAGATAAAGGTTTCTTGAAATCCAAATTGTTTTACTAAAGTAAGCTATCGCTATTCTATCGATAGATGAATTTTTAAATATTAATTCAAAATTTAGATTCAACTCCTTTAAAAATTGATTAAATTCTTTAGTAAGATTCTTTCTAATTATATATTCTAAGATTATTTTTACTGCAAATATATCATATTCTTCAAAACCATTCTTTAAAGACCTTTTAAAAACTGTAGAGTTTAATTCATGGTCCAAGAATGTAATAATATCGATAGTAAATGAATATAATGTAATTATTTTTAAAGTATAATCTATATTTAATATTGAATCTTGAAAAGTCTCTAAAATTTTGCTTTTGAAGCGATCTATGAATGAATGAAGAATATTTGGGTGAAATTTTTTAAGGATTATCAAGAAATTAAATAATTCTGTTATTTCTAATTTGCTAATAATTAAATTCATTTCGTCAACAAAGAATGTATTTGGATTTGATGCTAAAGAATCGTTCAATTTATGAAACAATATATCTTCATCAGTTCTCCTAGAACCATTATAAATGTTATTTATTTCACTAATTCTCATATTTCCAAGAACAAATTCTAGATTATCAAGATAATATCGCCCTACGTCGTCATATGATATTTTTTCCTTAAAATTTTCACCAAAATTTAGTTCAAGTAAGTGCTTATTTGAATTAATTAACATAATAGGCCAAATTTTAAAATTCTCTATTAAAATTCGAATCATTTCAGCGAATTGGTCGTAATCCAAACCTCTAAGAACAGTTTTAAAAGCATTTGAATTAACAATTCTATTAAAATTTAAATAATGCATGATTGACTTCTTCAAATCAGTTTTATTACTAAGAAGGTAAATCTTATCTCGAAATGTATCGAATTTTTTATTTTTAAGGTAATAAAGCAATAATTCTTCATACCATAAAGCAATTTTTTTATTTAATTTTTTATCAAATTCTTTATGACCTATGTAATCAACAATTTCAGATTTATCTTTCAAATTTTCGTTATATTCAATCAATTTAAGCTCTAGTACATCAGAATAATCGTGTTTAAACTTCTCTATATAATTGGGGAAATATTTAACAATGAGATCTTCAAAAAGTATTGCTTTAAACCAAATTGTTTCGTGCAAGCTCAAATCCCTCAATAAATTAATAAGCCATCCCCAGTCTAATAAGATTCTCTCTCTAACTACTTTCGGTATCGTTATAGCAGTAAAATTCATAAAAAATAGTCTTCTTTTTCTATATTTACTTTCTGTCAATTTAATTTTCATTAAATATAGATACTGATCAAAAAACTTGCAGCATAAATTTTCATCTTTTTTATCTAAAAAGTGTAATAAATTACTCAATTGATATAATTCAGAACTTGCTAATTTCTTGATAAATTTTTTAGTATTATTTGTTTTACTTTCAAGTATTTGCTTTAAAAATTCAATAAAAATTTGTGCAGCTTTCTTATTATTATTCGCAAAAAGTAAAATATCATTAAGATTATTAACTTTGATGAAATCATAAATTAAATTTTCGATTTCAGAAGCAAAGATTTGTGAAACATCTGATTTTTGAACTTTGGATATAAATGATTTAATGTGATATTGATTTTCATTTGAAACATGAATTTCTTTCAGTAAATTCCTAATATCATCTATGATGGTATTCCACTCAGATATTGGAATATCTAATAAAAGAGATATAAAGTCAAACATAGATTCTGAACCATTTTTCTTTAAAATGGAGATGATACTTGAATTAAATTTAATTAAGAATTTAATCAATTCAGCATTGCTATGCCACCATTTAATTTCTCTAACAAAAGAAAACAAGGTTTTAGAGTTGCTATTCAGAATCTTCTTATGCCATATATTCTCTCCTAAAATTTCAATATCGAAGATTTTTATATATATTTGTTTACATAAACTCTTATCATAATCATATGGTAATGAATCTAGGAACTTGTTGATTTCATCCAATTCTGTTCTAAGTATTTGCTTTTTTAATTTTTCAACGGCATCTACTAGATATAATTTAAGGTTAGAAGAAGTTAAATTTGAATTGAATTTATTGAAATCAAAATTAGTTTTCTTGATTTTCTCTACTCGTTCATAATAAGGAGCACGATAACCCAGCATATTACGATTATATAAGTAAGTACCAAAATTTTTTCCATGAAAAAGATATAAATAAATAATATTTTCTTTTAATCCCTTATATTTTTCCTCAAATTCTTCAAAGATTGTGTTTTTAAAAATTGTTGCCATTTGCGAATGAGGAATTAAATATTCATTTTCTATGATACCTCCTTCAGTAAACTCGCGTATATTGATTTCATGTAAATCAATTAGTATCGATAAAATATTATTAATATCACTATCTCTTATTTTCAAGCGACTATTTAATCGACCTAAAGGAGACCCATCTCTAATCGCAAATATTTTTATTAAAAAACTATATTCAAGCCATACCTCATATTCAGATAATAAAGAAATTACACTGAGTAGAAAACGAGTATAATTTAGAAATAGAGGTATTTCCGCTGTCTTTAAATCAAAATCTTTGTATTGAATTAAATTTTTAAAATAAATCGTTAATTCTTTTGATAGTTCACGAGGATCAGATAAGACTTTTATAAAAGATTGGGAATAATCGCTGTATTTACTCTTGTATATTTTAAGAAAAATGCCATATATCCATAAATTGGCAATTTTTAATGATAGTAAATATTCTATTGATTCTTCATTTACATGATTTTTATTTAATAATCCTCTGATAAAATCCTTAAAATCGTTCGAAAATGTTCCTAATTTAAAAGTTAGGTTTTTGGAGAAATGAAAGGATTTAGGATAATTATTTTTTATTAAGAAATGTCTTGAATTAATTACAGATAAGAAATTTTTCTTTACGATATTTATTTCTGATTTTAAACTTGCCTCCAAAATATGGACATTTTCAAAAATAAATAGAGAATTCTCAAATTTAATCTTTCTCAAATTTAAACGGAATAAATACCTCAATATCTCTTGAATTTTATCTTTTTGAATTTTTAAAAAATCAAAATAATATACTGTAATATTTTTTCCTAAAAAATAATAACCGAGATATCTTGTTAGAACAGTCTTACCTGAACCACTTGGACCAATAATATGTACTGACTTTTGCCTTTGCAAACAATTAATAATCTTATTTGCAATTTTAGGAATGAAAATCCAGTTATCATTCTCATAATCGATAATATGAGGCCCATCTGAACGAAATGGTAATTCTATTTTTGAATTTAAAATATTAAAGATGTTCCATTTTTCAAGCAACACATAAGGAAAAAGATTTTGCAACACTGATGAATTAATGATCTGTGAAATTTCAATTATCCCTCTCTCAAACATTAAATCTGAAATTTCTTTTTTTCTGATTAAATCAATGAAGAATTGGATTATTCTTTCATTTTTTTCTTGAAATAATATTGGAAAACCTTCCTGAATACATATACTCTTTTTTCTTAAGTATTCACGTTTTTTGCTTTCAGATTCGTCTTTCCATGATTCATAATTCAAGTAGGAAATATATTGTGTCAATAAATATAACTTTAGAGATTCGACTATCATTCTATTAAAATCAACAGAATATAAATCAAAAACACGATGGAATCGATATTCATGCTTTTTTTTACTCCAGATTGTATGAGTTTCTCTTGTTTGATCAATTAATTGTATATCTAATAAGTTTAATTCCGGGAAAACTATTTCTTTAAGGAATTTTACGATATATTTATTTTTAGAGAATTCACTTGTATAATCAATCGGTTTATTAATGATTTGATTTAAAATAGTAAAAAGCTGTCTATGGGAATGTTCAATAAATTCTCCAAGATTTTCTATTGCAATCTCATTATTTGATTCCTTATACTTAATAATTGCATGAAAAAATTTTTTGAAAATCGTTTTCAGATCTTCGTGATTGATGCTATATATGATGTATTTACAAAGTTTGTTTAAATCTGGTTCTAAATCTTCCATTTCAATCACCATTTGGATCAGATCTTTGATCTTTGATATTTACAATTAATCGTCCTAAATCTGTTAATTCTCTCTTTCTTCCTTTGACGATTATAAATCCATGTTTTTTAAGTCGTTTTAACCTCATTGATATTGTAGGTTGCTTTATTCCTAAAAATTTTTCTAAAT
>JAHLWJ010000037.1 GCA_019057975.1 Promethearchaeota archaeon
AGGGGTTTTCTCCGCGCTTCACAACGTCGGGAAGTTTCTATCGTCCACTTTCGGGTTCAACTACTACGAGGGAACTACGATCTGGGCCAACAACGACCGAGCGATAAAAACTATATTTCCACACGGCGTTCCGGTAAGAACTCATTACGTAGTTCAAAAGCGAATCTTAAGAAAAAAATAAACTCGAATATTAAATTCTAAAAAGATTTTTATTTTTATTTTTTTTATATTAAAAATTATTTAACCGTACAGGAGGGATATATAACGAATTTAAGCTTAAAATTAAAAGACTTAGAGAAAATAATTGAAGTCCTTAAGAAGCATATAGTAATTAAATTAGAAATGGCAATAATTAAAGAAAGAATTTTTTAACCTTAGTCACTGAATACTATTTATACTTAATCCAAGTTTTTTGATCGTCGCGTTCTATCATAATTTCTCCTTCATGGACACTGTCATGGTGCGACTCACATAATACAATCATATTTTGGGAGTGGTCCTCTCCGCCCTCAGACAATGGAATGATATGATGTGTTTGAATCGTGTAAGACCGCTTTTTCTCTGTTTTGCATAATTCACATTTAAATCCATTAGCTTTTCTAACAAGGAATGAAAGTAGATTATTACGTTTAACTCCAACGGGCAATTTTCTTTCGTCTTCCTTTTGAATCATTTCCTCAATGGAAAGCCCTTGCTCCCTGTAATCACTTATAATTTCTTCAAATCTTTCTTTATAATGTTCATACAAAGCTTGATTTAGGTTAAGGTTTGATGAAATGAAGGATTTCTGATGCATGGGAAAAATTGCTTTGAGTCGAGCCAATAATAAAGGGTCCTGTTCTGAAATACCTCGTTTTACTATATATTTGTTTTTGACTGCGTTAAATACAGAGTTTATAGTAACTCGTCTCAACCCCATTCTACTCCATGCCCATAAAACTTTTTTTAATTCGTAAAGATCAGAGATCTTAAATTTAAGCCCTCCAATTGCTCCAAGCGTCATATTTCCGATAGCCGCAGCACCGGTCTTATTGATTAATTTTCTTAAAGGTGGATAAACCGCGAAAACTTTTCTAAGAACGATAATAAAAAAGATAAACTTTCGGGAGTATGGGCCATCCGCTTTGTAAAAACAAAACTCAAGAAAAGCTATTGTACGATTATCCGTATTTTCGACAAGCTTGAAATCAACAAATATTTGAGATAATTTTTGAAAAAAGGTTCCTTCGGTGAATTCTTGATCCTTATATATTTAAAGTGAGAGACGAGTTAATTTTTTTATTTGTGGTTTCCAATTTAGATGATTAGGCTTAATAACTCTATCTTCTTGACGATTATGCTTAATGACTTTATCCTTCTCAGAGTTAGGTTTAATGACTTTATCTTCCTCAAAATTAAACTTATCGACTTTTTTCCATTGTTTTCCATCTTTACTTATTATCAATTCCTTTCTTTCAAATTCCCTCAATTTAAGCACTACAAATTTCAAATCCCACTCATCATTGATTAAAAAATTTGATGTAATACTTCCAAGAGATTTCCATTCGTTTGTAATCGCATTTTGAATATTCTCACTGGTTAAAGTAACTTTTTCAGACGATTCTCTTATAGTCTTCTTAGAATTAGGCATAATAGCATTATTAAGATGTTTAATTGGGCTTATAAAAGATTATTTTATTTTACTATTATTTTTTTTTAATTTATCTCAAGATTTACTTAATTCATCAGAATTTAAATGAAATCTCGTTTTCCAGTTCAGTACCCTTAATAGTCTCGATTAAAATGGAATAAGTGTCTTGTTGGTGATACCTATCGCAATCATACATATCCGCATCTTCATAATTCTCGCCATCTCCTTCAACATAATACCCCATCTCTCGAAGAAATGGTTCTAATTTTTCTTCATATTCGAAACAAATACATAATTTATCGATATAATTCCATAAACCAAGAAAATGAGTTTTAATTTGAGAATAATTTTTTTTCATTAACTCAGTTCCTTTAACCTTATTAATCAAATTGCAAAAAACTTCATACATGTACTCATCGGTGAATTCATAAATAGTTTCCAAAAAGGTAAGGAAGTGTTTCTTAAACCATCTGTTCCCTTCTGCCACTGAAAGAAGAAAAAGGAACGCATTATGTCTATACCAATCGGGTATTTCGCCTATGTTTTTCAATTGAGCAACAAACAAAGACTCACTAATTTTGAACTTGTTCATGTAAGGGGATATAAATTTGTCTTTTTCTTTATTGTTTATTATAATCGGCGTTATATAAATAGATAATCGTTTGTCTGATTTTATTGCTTAAATAATTAAAAAATTAGTTATTGAGAATTAAAAGAATAAAGATAAAAAAATTGTGAGTTAAGCTTTGATTTTTTCAGGTTTGTTATAGTTTTTTAAGCCGTTGGTTCGATGGTGGTTGTCCTGCTTAGTTTTTCGCTCCCGCAAGATTTCGTTCACTAAAGAAGCGGCACCTCCCTTTAAGAACAACTTAAGGTATTTCAGTTCGTTTACGCTAATAATTAGAGATTGGAGAAATTCGGGGTGCCGGTAATCCTGCCACATAATATTTCGCAATTTTTTCACGGTAACTACCTCTTTTTAGCGTACTTTTGAACCATCAGGTCCCAGTTGTCGGGAGGAAGACACCCACCCGTTAAATAATTACCGGTTGAGGGAACGCTGTTACTTGGCTCTAAATCGACGGCTGAACTTTTATTATTATTTGCTTTTATTTTTACTTTTACTTTTTGTACAAATTCATGGTTATAAATTTCTTATCACCGCTTTTACCTGTTAATTAGTAAGTATTTTTCTATTTTTTTGTTAAAAGTGTTTTTATCGCAAATACTGGCGAGATTATTTAAAGAAAAATTAGATTTCCAAGGTTTCTTTAATTCAATAAAAATAAAATAAAACAAATAAAATAAAATAAAACATCTCTAAACTAAATTTTTGTAAGCAAGAATTGTTTGAGCCGTTCCCTTGATTTTGCGAAGCCATTGAATTCCCCAAGTTGGTTCGGCACGAAAATTCTACGCCTTATATGGTAGTGAGCTCTGGTTATATTTGTTCCGAGCGCTTTGAATATTTCAGAAAGAGCCCGAAGCTTGTAGTCGAGAGCCACGAACGAGAGCGCAATAATCAACCCCGCCACGATGTTGTCTTTCGTGTTTCTAAACAACGGGAGAAAAGTTCTAATCATCTTTTTCGTGGTATCCCAGAAATCATAATCCAAGTTAAATCTGGTAATCATTTTAGCAATCAGTTGAGACACAAATTCCTCGCGGTTGCGCTTGATGTACTCGGTATAAAAGGGGCCGACTACAAGCAAACCTTCTTTAAAATCGCTCAGAGAAATATCTGAAGCCAAACAGAAGTCAAGGGACTTAACTGTCATTCCCTTAGACCTTAAAACAGTATAAACAATAACGGGGGCTAACAATCGCACGCTCTTAAACTTCGTGCATTTCTTAAGACGGGCGTAGACTCGATGGAGTAATTCTTGGCAGTCTTTCTTATATACAGCCAGCTCGTATAACTTTAATTCTTTTACGATCGAATCAAACGCATTGGCGAATGGAAGTATGTAAAACTTATAATTATAATACGCTTCGTTAGCAGAGATGTCGAACTTCCTACTTATCTTTCCGTAAGTTACTTCTTGTTTCTTTAAAGTTTCGATCTGATCTAACATTCCTTGAGAAAGCATTAAAACAACAAAGCAACGAAAGTATTTAAACAAAAAAATTTCTTCTTGACAAATTAAGATAACATCTAAATAATTAAGAACTCCTGAGAAAAGAAGAGAATTACAATTCGTAAAAATCGATAGTAGATAATTTTTCTTTAAATAAGAGGGATCAATTTTTGTAACATGATTACACCTGAACTTGTATCCGATAAGAAAAAAGTATGCTCGGTTGAGTGTTCCATATGTAGGAGCTGTGAAAGTACAGAAGTTAAAATCAAAAGGCTCGGAAAGTCGTTTGGCGTGGTGTGTGGCGATTGCTTAGAAGAGTTTTCGGACAAAGACCTCGAGCTCATGCACAACATGTTCACCGCTTTTGGCGGTCATTTTGGTAAGTTAGGCGCTTCGAAAGAAGAGACGTATAAAAGATTGGAAGGAATAGCGCGTTCGTACGAAAGAAAGGGTAAAAAAGCTTCTGACATCGAGGGCGATATTAAAACTATACATCTAGCTTTTTTATACGGTATCTCTCCAGTTCAGTTAATTCGGGGATTAAAGATGTTGTTAGAATAATTTAAGAAAAATTTCCATCGAGCAAACCTTTATATTAAACTAACTTATAAAAAGAGTATACCATGAAACTTAAGAAAACGCTTAAAGCTGTAATTAAAAATTTGTTGTGGTTCGCGATTTTGGCAATACCCATATACCTAGTTGCGTACGTCGTTTCCAAACTGTCCATCTTAATCTCTGAAGGCGCGTACGTTAGCTTTCCCTTGGAGTTCGCGTACCAATTATACCCACTGATGGAATTGGTAAGCCATACAATAAGTGCTTCGGTAAGCGTAGTGGTCGCAGTAATCGGTTTGTATTTTATGGGCCGTTTTTCAAAAAAATATACTGATTAAACTTTAAATTTTTCTTTATATAGCCAGATTTAGACTATTGGGTAATTAATTTAATTTCAACGATCAGTATAACTTAAATGAATCATGGTAGAATATCACAACAAAGCCTTTTTTGGCTCGAAAGTGGGTATGTTTTTCGATAGCGGTTCTTGGACTAGTCCGTTTTTTTATCTTAAATTTATCAAGAAGCGAGACAACGACACGTGGGAAAAACCCTCGTTAAGAGAAGGCAAGTCCATCAAGTTTACTTTAGAAGACACGACGCTTATACTAAGGGTATTGAAACGAGAGGAGCTAAGCTGGAACACGGTTCACGTGTATAAAGGTAATAAAACGCGCATCTCTTTCCAATGGGAAAAAGGTAACAAAGAGCGCCTTCTCGTTAACGGCGGCGTTTACCACAAGATGTTAAACTACGCCGAGGTAATATTGTTTAAATTGCTGTTGGAGCACGTGTTTGGCGAGAAGATCGTCCGTTCGACCGTCTTTTCCAGAGATGGAAGCTTTAAGAAGTCAGTTGGCGTCCAATCCGAAGGAAAAAAACGCGAATTAATCGTTACCGAAGAAATAATAAGAAACACGCGACCTGACGGAATCCGATCCCAATATTGAAGAGAGTTTTAAAAATCTAAGAAAACTTTGAATTCGAAATCCATTCGAGATTTACATATTAAATAATCTAATACTTTCCAAAATATCCTAGCATTAAGGAGTTTTCTCATCAAGGAAGAATCTATAGGTGATTTCAACCATTGCTTGATCAATTACTCCTGCTTTTTTACTTTTTCTAATACTCTAGATGCAAGTCGAACCTTCTCATCAGGAATTGAACAAGAGATATTATTATTGTGTTGAATGAAATTGATACATTTCACTTTATATAACTATCTTAATCCTTCTAACACTAATTCTCTGGACAGTTTAACTTCTGGTACTAATCTATCAATAAACATTTTGTTATCATTTTTCAACAACACATCTAAAATAATAGCTGAAAGAACTATGTTACTATTAGGATGTTCATATCTACTGCTCTGCTTTATTAGATGAGAAAATAAATCTCTATATTCTTCCATAATAGTAATATCATCCTTTATCTAACAGACAAACGGAAAGAAATAATTTTTTGAAAGTTACTATTTATGGTATTCTTTCTATAAAAAACTTAAAATGAAATTCTTCCAAGGACTATGCAAAATTACAAATAATATTTTATAATATCATAAAAAAATGGGGTCTTTGTTATCGTAGTTATTTTGATACTCTTTATACCAATGAACAATAGATTCTACTACAATTCTTAAAGTGATTTTAAAAATTCCATAAATGATAGAAATATTATAATTTTTTGATATAATCTTTAAAATCTCTTAAAACTTGGATGTTGGAATTGGTTTTTAAAAAAAAAGTTTCATCAGAATTTAAATTTCGAATTGAAAAATTTGTTATTTTTTTATTCTTAAATAATATTACCTCGTATTCTTTATCTCGAATTGTATTATCATCATTGAAATAGGTAAATCCCAATAATTGAAATATATCTTTTGATCTTTTCAATAATGTGGCTAACGATTCAATTATTATTTTTCTTTTTTTTTTTTCATTTCTAAAGTGATCATATACTTCAAGTGTGTTTATCAAATTACTTTTTGCAATAAAAAATTTATATTGATCTAACCCTTTCTGAATCCTATATAGTGAATCATTATCAAGTTTCGGATTTCTTTCGATTTTAATTATTTTCGAAATGATTTTAGTCGTATCTTCTGGACTAATTAATTGATGACCTGCCCAGTCTTCGCTAAATTGAGTTTTAATAAGCCTATCTGAAGGTATTTTTTTATTCCATTTTTCAAATTCATCAGAATTTATTTGTTTAATTCTTTTAAAATAATAATTATAATTTGTTAATCCTACAAAAAATGGATTGGAACAAAATATATGACTAATTAAATTTGTCTTTTCTATCATTATGTCCAAAAAACTTATTTTAGTAGAAGTCGCTGATCCATTAGGCATCAAAGAATACAAGGCATATGTATTTCCCCTTTTTAAAGTTGATTTTTTCTTAGATAACTCCATATTGTACTGATAGTTTCCCTTCCCAACCGATTTTCTGACATTATCATTATTTAGCCATTCCTCATAAAAACCTTTAGTAAAAGCTATAGCAGAATCATCATCTGTCTTACCTTCTGCCCCCACTGTGAAGCTTATAAACTTAGCGACTTGTCTTGCAATATTTATTGATTCGCAAACATTGAATATTACTAATTCTATTTTTTCTCTAAACTTAAATAATATATTTGCTAAATTTTCTGTCATATCAATAGAATTAAACTCAAATTCATCATCATCTTCATCAAAGAGGGGTCCTACATAATGAGTTCCATGACCAGAAAAATGAATTACCTGAGGATTAATTTTATCAATAATTGCTTCTAAAGATTTTCTTTTAACTGCGAATGCATATTTAAGATTCACTAATTTTCCAAAATATGTGGTTTTTAATATTTCTCTTATACTTTCAAACTCTTTTTCTGTTCTCACGACTTTCTCATTATTAAAATTTGAACCGAGAAAGAGAATTGTAATTACATTTTCAAGATGATTTGACATTTAAAATTCCTATTTTTCAGATTCAATATTTAATATTTTATTTTGTGAATATATAATTCTTAGGATAGTAGAAAATTCTGATAAATTAGACTATTTGTTTCCCTGAATATTACTTCAGAAAATATCGCGATCATTCATAAGAAATCCCAACATAATTTAGGTAGAGATCTGACATAATGAGATATAGTTCGATTAGTAATATAATTCTTTATCTATTTATTCATAGAGTTCTGTTCTATGGAATTTCTATTTTCGCATTAGTTTTTTCTTCAGATATATGGCATTATTTTAATCAAAGTCCAGAATTCTTCCTTGAACTCATTTTAATTTACTTCAAATTAGCGTTTTTTAATAGTTACTTGTAATTTCAAATAATATTAATCGCAATCACTTTGATAGGAGAGACTTCACTCATTTTCTATCAAAGAAAGATAAATTCCAAAAATAATTAGAATATTTATAGTTCTTTAAAGTAGTTCTTGGACAACGACGAAGAGTTGGAACAATAAAGCTTCTAAGATTTGCTTGAATGTAATCGTGTCTAAATATTCTAACTTTAGATCATGAGCTCCATGATTTCTCAGAAGATAGACTAACATTGTATTTATAATTTTCTTGTTCTTTGATATTGTGTATGTTGAAGTGATTGAATATAAATTTATGTTCCGCGCAAGCATAGTACCTATAGATTGATTAATTAATTGAGGATTTCTAAAATATTGGTGTCCAGTGAAAAAGTTCAAGCTTCTTTTGACAGAATTTTCGTGAGAATCATCGGTTCTATCAAAATTACCGTTTGATAATCCTTCAATTAAAAATTTAGATTTATATCGAATATAAGTCTCAATATGATTGGTAGGTGGAATTTTCTTTTCCATGATATGATCTAACAGCAAACAGAAAGAAAGAATGTAGTTTAAGTTTCTCATCTTCGCAAATTCATTATCATATAAATCGAAAGTCTCGATATTGAAAGCTTGATAATATCTAGTAATAAATAAATAGGTAAAAAAAAGTATTTCATCTTCAAATTCATCATAATTAGATAGGAATTTATTTCTAATCTCTTGATAAGTAAGGTTTTCTTGGAACTCGTTATTATACCTATCTATAAAAGATGAGAGTTTCTCTATTAAATCGCGTGTTGAGTAATACAAATATTTTCCTCTTCTCTCATTCATTGAAGCAAATAGAAAAGCAGGAGAATCATGGTAATCATAATTAGGATTCTGCTTTAATCCCCGAATTTTATCATCTTCTAACGCTTTATGCGCATAATAAAATGCAAAATCAAAATTCCCTACATCAATGTAATTTGTCACATTAAAAAAGAATGGAGTACCTTTCTTTATATGGAAATTATTGTTTTGTTCCCATTGATCTACTTCATAGAGTAGGGAATTCCACAAATCAATTTCTTGAAAAGATAAATACACATTATTATAGGTCCCCCAAACAGGCTTAAATGAATTAAAGAAATGATCTGCTAGGTGATTTGCTGAGATAATATCATTTTGATTTTCTTCAATATCTTTAATTGCGGTAAAAAACACGTTAAAGATCGACTTTAATTCGTCTTTCACGAGATTAGTTTTAATAATCCTCCTATTATTAACGAATGTTATATAATTCCGTTCTAGCCAATTGGTTAGAGGATTGTCATTGATTTTAATAATTCCGTAAGATTGAGCAAAATGATCTCCTTGTGAGGAAATATAGATGTGAAAACCTTCAATATTATTTTCATATTCCAATTTTTCATCAACCATTAGTAAAATCATTTTTTATGGAAAAAACATTATGAAAACTAGTAATAATATTATCTAAAGCTAATTGTATAGTATATTGCTCTTGTAAATCGAGAATACCGGTTTCTTCGAATTTCTTTGTCGGATTAAATTCATATATCTCAAATGGCTCTCCCTTGAGTAGATGATAATTAGTTAAATTACCAGGTTTGATAAGAATTTTCAGTCTTTTTTGATAACTCATTTTTGCATATATTTCAGGAACAAGCTGCAAAAAAAACAGGTGTAAATGGTTACTTAACATATTTAAATTAATTATCTTTCCTGTTATTGTAGAAATCACTTGACTGTGTACAAATAATATGACTCCATCTTCATGAATAACTAGGCTATCAGGATTTCTCTTAATGTGAGTACTTATGCATTCCCATTCATCAAATGATTGAGGAAAGCTATATTCTGCAAAAAGAGGAGAATCACTCTCTGGATCAAATATTTGTTGAGTTTTTGAACTTTTTCCTGATTGATATTGTCCTTTCAATATAATTCTGCAAAATTTAGTGAAATTGGAATGATTAAAACCTAGACTTCCGTTTAATGGATATTCCTCTGGACTTAACACTATTTTTAGATTATAATATTTATTATGAAAAAGATGAATTGTATCCTGGAGGATTTTTTTAACAGTTTTTTTCCTTAGTATTTTTGCTTTCTCTTGCTTAAAAATATCATTTTGATTCATTATTTTGAATGAAACATTTGGATTTGTTGAAATTCTATTACCATTTTATAAAATTCATTCTAATTTAAATCTAAACTTTTTTTTGGAACAATTTTCTTTTTATTAATAACAAAAGATTAATTTTATGAATCTTTGAAATAATTTGTACTTAGATCAAGTTTTATAATCCTTTTATATATTTCATTCATAAGGGAAATTTAAGATGACTCCTTTTGAAGAATCATTAGATCCCACTTTCATTTAATCAGTATGTTAAGAAACGGTATTTACGTAAATATGGGATTAGATTCAATAACTCTAAAGAAAAATAATTGAAAATCCCATTATTTGCTTTATATAATTGATTTATTGAACTATGAATGAATTGGTATAAAAATTAAAGATTATTCAATATTAGTAAGCAAAAGATATAATTTGTTGAAAGTTACTATTTATGGTATTCTTTCTATAAAAATTCTAAAAAGAAATTATTTATAGAATTATGCTGGATTAAAAAATCATTTCATAGTACTTTGTAGTAAAAATTCATTTTGAGAACTTGAAGATATATAGATAGAATCAAATAGTTAAATTTTTATTATTATACTTAGACATATTTAAAAATTCAAGGAGATCACCAATGCCTTGTACTATTTGTAAGTCATTAAGAGTAATTGATTCTAAGGGAACCATTAGTTGCCCTAAATGTCTTAATTATACAATTCTAAATAAAAACCTCAAATTAAATCAATTAGAAGAGGAAATTATAAGAGTTAGAAAACTAGTGAAAAGGAAATTAAAGAAGTGTAATCTTGAAGCATTAAAACATAGTTCATTTCAAAAAAGGGAAGAATTAGCAGGTAAAATAATTCAAAATATCAGAGAACACCATGAATTGTTAGAAGAGTGGTTTACTCTTAATTTAATCATTTCGCTGATATTTTCCATAGAAACTTCAAATTTAATATTTCCAAAAAATAGTGATTATCGCGTGAATCTAGAAATTTTATACTCTCAAGTAAATTCGATGTACAAGATAAAACATTTAATATCACTTTTGAAATTTGATAAAATCAGATATATTCGACAAGAAAATGGTGAAGAAGTGATCTATAAAACTGAGAAAGCTCCTATGACCTCTTTACCCTCAATTTTCAAATCAAGTGATATTGGGTCAACAGAATTTGAATATGGTATTTTTCAAACGTATTTTTCTCATGAGTTGGAGGATCTCATTAAATCTGAATTGTATTCTCAATATTTAAAATCTTATTATAATGAGAGGATTTTACCATTTTTACGACCAAGAAATGCACTGCAGCTATATTTCATATTAAAATACATCATTGACAATTTTAGTTATATTGGGTCCCCTCTAAGCACACAGAAAGGATTAATTTCAATAGTAAAAAGTAGTGATTTAAAGAATATATTAAAAGAGAAATTCGATCAGAGTGAAATAGAATCCTTTTTCCATAACATGATAGTTAGGGACTCAAAAAATCCCAGTTCATTTAGTTTTTTTTATTATAATGGATCCACTAAAGAAATAATAATTCCTTATCAATCATTAGAAATTCTCCTTATTTCTATTTATAGTCATGTAGATCTACCTAAAAAAGGGGAAGAAAGCAATATTAAAGGGAAGTACCTTGAAGAATTAATTCATTCTGATCTACAGGTATATAATTTGACTCTCTATCATCCCGAAGATAATTCTCCCTTTGTCGGAGTCAAGTTAAAGGAAAAAAAGTATGGAGATATTGATATCTTGGGTTATAATAGTGAGTATGTGATATTAATTGAATCTAAATTTTGGTATAGACCTACAATTCAAGTTTTAGAGCCCGAAATTGAGAAATTCTATCAACGATGCAAATATGTTGAAAACAATCTTGAACAGTTTGGAATACAGAAATCGAAAAATGAATTGCAATTTATTAAGATGTTTTATACTCCATTTGCCCCTTATCGACATTATAAGGATATTATGTTATTTCCAACACGATTTTCAATCCACTTTTATTTAAAGGATCTCATTTCCATAAAGAAAGTAGATTCTATCTCCCATAACAATAAAATTTATGACATTTTGAAAAATGTTTCAGGTCGCCATCCTTACCCTATAGATCTTAATAAGATCGATGATAGAATTCCTAAAAATAAATATCGACTAAATGACTTTCGAATAATTCGATATGATAGTAGTGAAATTGTTTTAATGAGTTTCAATCAAAGTGGGGAGAAACATCAAATCTTCTGCAATATATACACTGAAATCTATGACTTATTAATTACTAGTGATTTTCGGGAAGGGGATTATATTAAATGCATATTATTTAATCAATTAGGAAATTGGGCGAAAATTCAATTAATATCTTTCAAACCTGTTGAATATGATAATCTATATATTCGTCTTCTAAATCTATATAGAAATGAGGGGCATTTAGATGAAATCTATGAGGTTTTCAAGAAAAACAATTTTGACTTAGAAAAACTGGTTAATCATTGCATTCGAAAAAATCAATCAATTTTTCATGCTGTTGGGTTTGTCTTGGCTGCTAATGATAACAAATTAGTTGGAACTCAGTGTGATTGTGGTGAAATTATGCATTATAAACCTCAAATTTATGAAAAATTATTAAATCTTTATCCAAACAGGAAAGTGAAATGTAAATATTGTGATCCCGACTACAAGTTAAAATTGCAAATGATCACTGGAACTCAATTATATACCTACACAAATAAGTTCACGGATTTAGATCTTAAAGAATTACAATTTTCAGCAAGAAAAAAGAAAGCGAGATGATTTTTGTCGATTTATAGAAATCTTTGCTATATTTAGGAATCCCATTTACCATATATCATGTATATAATAAATTCAATGATTTCCTGATTGAGAGAATTTAATACGAAATGAAATTCCGTAATAGATCGTTATTTAGTGATAGAAGAAATGTGTAATTTCCATCTGATTAAATTCATTTTTTATTTTATAAATTTTCCTTTCTATATAACTAACATGAAACTAAAAAAAATCCTGAAATTTTTTGAAGCAAAGGATCAAGAAGCTATTCTGAGGAGAGAATCTGCTTAAGTTCGTTATGACAGATATTTGAAAATTAAAAAAGATGGTGGAAAAAATGAGTGATATATTTAAAAGTTTTTATATAAATTACTTTTTGGATTATTGGGAATTAAGATACAAGTTTCTAAAAGACTTGATTGAGAATAGTGAAAAAAGTGACGAACTGATAAACAATATTGAAGAAATTAACACTATTCCAAATTACAAAAAGAAATTCATAACTCTTCTAAAATTTGAGATACATTTTTTAAAATTTCAAGTTATAGAAGCATTATTTAACTTTATTTTTGCCTTAGAAAAATTAGATGATATCGATCTCTGGTTTAATCTTAGTTTTCCAAGTAATATTAGTGAAAGAAGTTTTGCAGCTTATGATAAAATCTCAGAATTTAAGAATTTATGGGAACTGGAAGATTATTTAAAGAAAGAAGTAGAACTAAATGAAAATTTGGTTCCATATTGGAAATATGTATTTTATTATGATGTTGACCTTTCAAATTGTGGAGTAGATGTCAAAGTTATTGAGTCAAATATCATTAAAATCCTAAATAAAATGGCTCGTACTTTTGCAGATCGAGACGATTATAATGCTTATAAACATTCACTTGTATGTTTTTCGACTTCCTTGGCTCTCTCAATTATTCCTCATGATACCAAAGAATCAATACCAATCGGTTTTGCTAAAAATGGAATGAATTATCTTACAAAAAGCGAAAAAGAAGATGATATTGTGGTTAATTCTACTTTTAAAGCCTTTTCTCCAAAAGAAGATCTTTACTACATTCGAGAAGCAATGAGATTATTAAAGAATATTATAAATATAAGAAAACCACATTTTAGTAAAGAGAAAAGTGATGATTTGTATTATTGTCAAGAAATAACTGAGTCTTATCATTTTATTGAAGATTACATGTTACCAAGATTTAGTCGATCAACAACTTCTTTAAATCAGATTTTAAATCAAGCAGTTAACAATTATGAACAAGATAATATAAATAATGCTATAGTCTTATTCAAGAAGGTTCTTCAATTAGATGATAAAAATCCATACGCAATTTTAGGATTAGGATATTCTTATCAAAAAATTAAAGAATTTGACAATGCTATTAAAAATTTCAGACGGTATACAAATGACAATAGAGCTAAATATTGGAAAAGAGCTCAATATAATTTGGCGTTGTGTTTCTATGAAAAAAATGATTTAACTCAAACGGATGTTGGATTAGCTAAGTTAACAAGACTTTTTCCAGATGATACAGACAGTATCGTGAATATTGCGAGGTATTTTCTTGCTGATATTAAGCTAAGATTAAACCAACAACATTTTGAAGAGAATGGAAAAAATGAGATGAAATACATTAAAGCTACATCAAAATTATTGAAAAAAGCAGAAGAACTATCTTTTGAACATCCAGAACTATGGTTTAGTCTAGCTATTATCAAGTCGCAAATGGGGCATTTAGAATCTGCAAAAGAAATATTTGAAAAGTTAAATAAACATTTTCCAGATCATTTTCCCACTAAATTAAGTTTAGCTCACTTATTAATAGATTCTGATGGAAATTTAGAGGAAATTTCTAGATTACTTCAAGAATGTGAGGATTTAAACAAGGAAAGTTCCAATTTATGGATAGGATATTCTATTTTAAGGAAAAGACAAGGTGACATAGAAGGTTGTCGTGAGGCTTGCAAAAAAGCGATAATTCTATCAAAAAATCCTGAAGAAGAAAAACAAGCTTTCGGAAATATAGGAGCCTTTTTATTTAATCGTGATGATTATGAAAGTGCATTAGAGTATTATCAGAAATCTCTTGAAATCGATAATGAATTCTTCTTTGCTTTTGAAGGAGTTGTAAATTGCTTGCTTAAACTCAAAAGGTATGAAGAAGTTGAAGAAATAACTAGAAACTTAGAATTTAGTAAAAGTAATAGGTTTATATTAAAAACAAGAGCGTATACACTCTCATACATGAATAGACATCATGAAGCTTTAGAATTAATTGATAGATGTATTGAAGCATTTACAGAGGATCTGAAATTTTTAAGTGACCTATATGATTCGAAAGGAGATCTCTTAGAAAGAAGCGGTGATAAAATAAAAGCTCTTGAATTTTATCAGAAATCTCTGGATACTGGAGATGGAGATTTTGAATTTTCTAGTGAAACAAGGGAAAAGCTAAGTAAGCTTAAATCTTCAAAAAATGATTAGTCAATCAAAAGATGATGTCTTAAAGCGGATTCGTCATGAGGTATCACGATCTCAATACTTCAAAACAAACATAGAAGAATGAATAAGTTTTTTTATAGAATTGTAATGACAAGGTTGATCAACATCATTACTGATTAACACATACATTTAAAATACCAGAATTCAATAAGATCATAAGAATCCATTAGTTGCATAATTATGAAATTAATTAATACCAGTTTTAATGAATTAATAAAAGATAAAAAGCTTACGTTTTTAGTAGGAGCCGGGTGTTCAGTCAATCCACCCTCTTCCCTTCCAACAGGTAATGAAATGATGAATGATATTATAGACTTTTCTTGTAGCGAAAATTTTAAAGAAGATATCAAAAAATTAATCTTTAGAAAAATATTAAGGTTTGAGCAGCTGGTGGAGATCTTTGTAGAGTTAATTGACAAAAACTTGCATTGCATTGATTTTTTTTCTGAGTGTAAATACCCAAATTCAATCCATTTATTTTTAGCCCATATGATTAAAAAAGGTCATTTTGTTATTACGACTAATTTTGATTCTCTTATTGAACAAGCACTGATCGAGATTGGAATTCCAAAAGATCTAATCCTTCCAGTCATTACAAAGAATGAGATCTTAAAATATAACAATCCTAATGATATCTTCAACGGAGGTAAGTTTTCTGTATATAAAATTCACGGTTCTCCGACAAACATTATTAATAACACTTCAAAGTCAGAATTAAGAGAATCCCTTATCGTAACCATCAGATCATTTGTACAAGATAAAAAAGGGTTAAACATCTTTGAATTAGAACCATATAAACAAGAAGCCGTTGAAAATTTGCTAAAGAGTCGAACTTTGGTTGTCATGGGTTATTCTGGGAGTGATGATTTTGATATCATTCCTACCTTAGAGTCTGTTAAAGGAATTAATGAGATTATTTGGATAACTCATGATGACACCCAAGATCTTAAAATTTGGGAACTAGAGGGATTGAATAATGATGATTCCAAGCCTCAAGAAGTAGATAAGATTTTAAGCAGATTGAAGAATCAAAGTAAAGATATTAAGATCATCAAAGTTATTGGGATGGTTAAAAATCTTATTTCAGAAGTAGAGCATTTCAAAGCGAATAATGTCTCAGAATTGTTTGAATTAAAACCTATTCAATGGTTACAGACTAAACTCAATACTCCTCCCGAAATTGTAAAAATTCAGATGTGTTATTTAACTTTAATCAAATTCAGTTTCTTTAGAAAAGCATTAGAATGCGTTGATAAGATTTTAGATATTGCTATCAAAGAAAACGACTTACATTGGCAAAGCGTGGCATATAATAATAGAGGGTGTATTATGGAGATACAAGGAAATTTTAAAGAAGCTTTGACAAATTTTAATAAAGCTTATGATGTTATCAAAAAAGCTCCTCCATTATCAAGACATTTAGTAAAAGTGCAATTTAATAGAGGAAAAGCTTTCCATAGTCTAGGACTGATAAATAAAGCTAAAGAAATTGAGGAAGAAGCTTTAAAAGTTGCAAAAGAGTTAAATAACAAAGTTTTGATAGCAATTATTTCTAATGGATTAGGTCTGATAAATAGAGAACTTGGTATTAATGACCTTGCTGAAACATATTTCAGATCCGCTTTATCATTATTTGAGAAAAATAACGATCCAATTGGAAAATCTGTGGTACTTCTAAATTTAGCACTTAATTATAGGAATAGAGGAGATTATGAGCAGGAACAAAATTACTTACAAATTGCAACCCAAATTTCAGAAAAATTGAATAGCAGGATTTATCTAAGTGCTTGCTATACTGAATGGGGACATTCATATTCAAATATTAATGATTGGGAAAAAGCTCAAATTTTTTATAATAAAACTCTTGATCTTGCTGTAGATATGGACGATAAAAAACGACTTGCAGATGTCTTGAGATCATTGGGAAACCTACTTTCACGACAAGGAAGATTAAATGACGCTTTAGAAAAATATAATGAATCCTATCAAATCAATATTGGGATTGGATCCAGACAAGGAGAGGCAGTGAATCTAGAGGATATGGGATATATCTTTGAACGAAATGGAGATCTATCTAAAGCAATTAAATGTTATAAGAAGGCTCTTGAAATAAATCAAGAAATTGGAAATTATAAGAAGATCTTGAATAATCACAATAGCCTTGGATTAGCATATCATAAAAAGGAAAAATTTGGAGAAGTATTAAAAAATTATGGTATATGTCGGGCTATGATAAAAAATGTTGAAGATCCACTTGTTTTATGTAATTTCTATCTCAATTATTCAAGTCACTTGATTGATTTATCTAAAGATGATGAAGCTTCAGAATATTTAAAATTAGCGAAAGAAATTTGTGATAAATTCTCAATAAAATCGAATTTACCACATTTAAATGCTATATATGGTAAATTACGTGAAAAAAATGGAAATGATGAAAAAGCTATCTTCTACTATAAAAATGCATTGGAAAAAGCAGAAGAACTAAATTATAAAAGAGATGAAGCATGTTATCTGAACAAGTTAGGACTTTTATATAAAAAAATAGGGAATTTTGATAAAGCATTAGATCATCATGAAAAAGCACTTTTTGAATATCTTCAAATCTTGTTATAAATACCCTTAAATCATGAGTATTAATCAAATCAACTGCATTATGAATATTTTGCTGTAAGTCATTTATATGGTTATATTTACTATAAGGTAGACGAAATTCAAACCAAAAATATATTAAATCTCTTATTTTTAAATTTATTCCTGTTTGAACTTTTTAGACCAACTAAGCGTATACGCCCCAAATTATCCCACAACTCAGAAATTTTTAGAAAATTTAAGTTTGAACTTATCACATTTAGAATCTAAAACGGTCTTTGTAGGAGATCAAACAGAGGAAGAAAGACCTTTGGTATTATCAACAATCCATCGGGCTAAAGGATTAGAATGGCGAATAGTATTTATTCCGATGTTGTGCGAAGATTCCTTCCCTACCAGTAGAGTAGTTGGCGATACCGAAGCATACGAAGAAGAACGAAGGGTTTTTTACGTCGCAACAACTAGAACTAAGGATCAATTGTATCTTATATCGCCGGCGATTATAAATTCCTATAAGGGCCCTCAGACAGTTCGTATATCTCAATTTGTTAATGAATTAAACTCTAAAGTCTATCAAAGATCATCTGTCCTATTTAAGCCAATGTCATCAAAAAAAAAGATTTCTAAAGAAAACAAAGCGTCATTTTTTACAACGGCAGATAAACTTGGAAAGAAATAGCTGAAATTTAAAATTAATATCGTTTGATCTCATTGGTTCTTTGACAAATCATCCAAAAATTTATTAAGGTTATTTAAAACTTTTATTTCTTCGAAATTTATCGGTATACTAGCTCCATTCAAAATCGGAATTAAAATTGTTTTATAAAAATGTATGAATTCACCATCTTTTGATTTTATGCTAATTATGCCTTCTAAATTATTGGAAAATGGCGTTAATATAAGCTCCTTCTCGTCCCTCATTGCTACAAAAAAACTATATGGACGCCCAAGCCGCCTTACTTGAATATTCCCTAATTTATTCATAATTGAAAAGATTCTATCGTAAATATCCTCTTCCCAAAATGAATAGAAAACAATTTTCTTATCTTCGTTTTTAAAAGCCCACTCTGAAACAAACGAGAGTACTTCTTGAAAGGGTATTGGTATGTAAATATAAGCTACATCTTTGGTATTAGAAATAAGATTTGTAATAAGATTAATTAATGTTTCACCTCCATAAAAAACTTCAAGTTCTGAAACTAATTTTGGATAAACGTCGTCAATGAAAATTCTAAAATCTTTTTTATCTATATTTGCATCGATATATGCTTTTATAAACTTCTTTTCGAAAAATTTAATAATAGCTTCCCTGTAAAAGACTAATCCTTTGTCGTCTATAACTTTTCCATTTGTGTTACGTTTTAGATTATGTAAGTCAGAACGTTCTAAGTATTCAATGTATTCGTTATTATCGTCACATAATCGCTGGACTAATCTTTGAAAATGTTCATTACTTTCTTGACTCTCACTTTTTTCTTTAGGGGATTCTTCTTGAATACCTAATTTTTGTTCTATAATTGTCTCTAATTTGAATATCTCCTTCGAGTTTTTTTTATTATCGGAATAATCGTAATCTAAATGTTGATTACAATATTCTAACGCTTTTTCATACTCTCCTGCGTTGAAATGAATTTGTGCTAAATGTTTTACTGCTCTAAAATACCAAAGAAATGATCCAGGGTCGTAATCGTCTAAAGTTTTTTTAAAACATTTTGTTGCCTTTTCAATATCACCTTTTCCATAGTAAGCCATACCAAGACAAATCCATCCGTCTGGGTTCATCCCTACTGACTCTATTGATTTTTTACAAGCTTCTATAGCATTATCGTATTGTTTTGCTTTAACAAATAGTTCTCCAAGACGATTCCATTTTTTATACTCATTTGGGCTAATTTTCAATATTTTTCTTAGAGTATTTATTGTAGCTACAATATCTCTTTCTTTTTCATTCTTTCGGAGTAGAGTTTCAAGAGTTCTTTTTTCTTTATTTGAATATCTTGGTCCTATTTGGTAAATTCGATGTTCGTTAATATTGTCTTTTGGTTTAGTAAAAAAAGAAACATAATCAACCTTCAATGTTGTATTTTCTGATTCTTCATAACTAATCGTATCGTAATATTTTATACCTTCAAATTCGGCCGGATCTTTGTATACTGTTTTAGCTCCTTTAATAGAATAATGAAGAGTTAAATCTTTTCGAGTTCCTTCCATAACATTCCTAAATTCAACAGGAAATTGATCTAATTCATATTTGCTATAGGTTGAGAGTGCTTTTGGATTACTACTTATGATTTGTGCTATCTTTTCAACACTTAGGTCGGGTATATCTTTTTGTGATGTAATATTATATACTTCTTTATGAATTAGAGTTTTGCTAACCATCATGTTTCACTTTTTATAATTTATTTTATGCAATCATCTTTTAATGTTTTGATTTATTGATTTTTTCGTTAATGTCAATTAAATGTTGTTTGACCTCCACATCTGAAGAATCCAAATCCAAAGCTTTTTGATAGGCTTCTTTAGCTTTTTCGTATTCATTATTATACTCGTAAGCTAATCCTAAATTATCCCATGTAATCGAATCTTCAGAATCTATTTCGAGAGCCTTTTGATATAACGATATGGCTTCTTTGTAGTTAGACTTGCACACAAGAGCCAATCCTAAATTATTCATAGTATCAGTATCTTCAGGTTCGAGTTCTAAAACCTTAGTATAATATTCTATTGCTTTATCGTAGTTCTCAATATCATAATTCAATTCACCTAAACCAAATAAATCGTCAATAGAAAACGCCTCTGAACCATATCTCCTTCCAATTTGATAAATTCGGAATTCTACTCTTCCATCTTTTTCTTTTGTAAAGAAAGAAACTATATCCACTTTAGTAATTCTATCCAGATACTTAAAATCTTTAAACTCACCGTTTTCAATGATTGGTACTTTATCCGCATAATGATAAATGATATCTTTTCTAGTTTTTTCATCAACATTTCTAAAATTAACATTATGTGTAGCTTCTTCGTAATCCAGATGTCGGGGAATAAATTCTAACATAAATAGAATACTTCCGATTTCTTCGATATCAAAATCATGAATTGTTGTTCCTTTAGTATATTCTCGTTTATGCAATAATGATTTGGTTTTAGATACTTCTGCTTTTGACTCTTTTAAGAATTCAAACTTTTTTAAATCAACTTTAAAAGGATTAACATCAATATTTAATTCTTTATTAAAGAATCTTCTTGTTTTTATTTGCTTGCTTACAGCATCTTCAATTTTTCTTTGAATCTTCCAGTATTTTTTTTCCGGACCCAATTTATGATAAATTTCTCGTAAGATATTTAGATAAAACTCCTGTTTTTTTGGATGAAATGACTTAAATTCACCACTTTTAGTAATTCCTTCAAGTAGAGCTCTTTTTTCTTCAAGAGATTTATCACGAATATCATCTCTAAATCCCCTTATATCTTCAACACTTTTAGAATACCTTCCCCCAATCTGATAAATTTTATGCTCAGATATAGAATTCTTGATTTTAGTAAAAAAAGATATTATATCCACTCTCTCAACATCATCATTGATAAAATACCCTTTTATTTTGTCAGAATCGAGATCACGTTCTATAATTGTTGTTTTATATAAGAATGTAATATCAAGCCTAGTTGAATTTATAATACTCTTGAAATTAACTGGAAATTTCTTAATTTCAAGTGGAATCTCTTCAAATAATGTGTAATTCCCATAATCCCGTTGACTACTGATTCCTTTTTCTATGGTGTAAAGAATATGGCCAATATCTTCTGGTTTAAACTTAGGAATAGTGTTTTCTTCTACCTTCTTATATTCATATTTATATAATAGGGTTTTATTTACCATATCTATTCTTCATCTCATTTTAAAATAAATATTAATAATCTTAATTTATTAACCAGCAAAAAACTACATTGACTCTCTCTCGACTTTTGTAAGGTGATTGCTCTTTTTAAACGTGTATATATCGGTTACAAACGAATCTAGAGCCCTTTCGTGAGAAATAATAATCATCTGAGAAGTATTAAGCGAGTTAAAAATCTCTTGCATACGATTAACTTGTTGCTGACTAAAACCATCGGTAGGCTCGTCTAAAATTAATAAATCCTTAGTTTTGACGTCTTGATATCTTTCGTTAATGATTTTAGTTAATCCTAACCTGTAAGCTAACGATATTGCGCTCTTCTCTCCTCCTGATAGGTCGCGAAAAGGAGAATCGTAACCGTTAACGTTAATTATTGGCTGAAAATCATCGGGGCGAATCTCAACTTCTATATTTCCACTCT
>JAHLWJ010000270.1 GCA_019057975.1 Promethearchaeota archaeon
ATTTATAATTTTAGTTAGATAACAATAAACTTAATAATTGATCCACAGTAATACGATTTAAATAATTTTTATTTAAACAAGAGTTAATAGCATTATTTAATTTATAGCTTGGTGTATTTAATAAAAATGGTTGTTGGTAAATAATTGTTTGTAAAACTTCTTTTGTATCATTTACATTTACAAAGGGGTAATGGTATCTTCCTGATGCAACATAATAAATGGTTGCACCTAATCCCCAAATATCAGTCACAAAATAAGATTTATCTTCAATTGTTTCAGGTGCCATAAAAACAGGAGTTCCTGCTTTTCCATAACAACAAGTAAAAGATAAATCAGGCGTGCCTGTTCTACAAATTTTAGATTGACAAGCTAATCCAAAATCTACTAAAACTGGTTCATCTTTTCTAATTAAAATATTTTGAGGTTTAATATCACGATGAATTAACCCTAAGTTATTGATATGTTTTATAGCTTCACATAATTTAATCATAATAGCCATCAAATAAGCATAAAAGTAAGGTTTAGATTTATTTTGTTTGGCCCATTTATCTAAATCCATACCTTCTACATATTCCATTTCAATCAACATTTCACTTCTCATAGGGTCAAAGTGACTCGCATAATAACAAGCTAGATAAGGTTGACATCTAGGAGATGAAATTTTCACTAAATTATCGATTTCAATTTTAGTTTGATTTGCTATTACCTGTCTTTCACTATATGTTCCTTTAATTTTTATAATTTTTAAAGCTATAATATTTCCAGTTGATTTAACTCTAGCTTTCCAAACCGTTCCTTGGCCACCAGATCCTAATTTTCCTAATAATTCATAAGAGTTTACATTTCTTGTTTCTTGAGCTTGTAGATTTTCGTCAACTTGCATGATAGGTGTAGGTGGTGTTCCTGGAGTTGCAATAATTCTTCTAGGAGAAGCAGGTAAAGGTGTTTTTTTGTAAAAAGGGCTCATGTCAGCAGGCGGCTTGGGGAGATTTCTTCTGGGTGTAATATCTTGAATAGGTGTTTTTATTACAGGTTTGACTTCTGGAATTCTTCTAGGTGAATCAGGTAAAACCAATTTTTCTTCAATATAACTAACTGGATAAGGGGTTGGTTTGCCACTAAAAGGTCTCAGATTAGTCAAACTATCAACATAAGGAAAATCTAATTCTTCTTCAACATAACTAACTGGATAAGGGGTTGGTTTGCCATCATGGAAAGGTCTCCTAGGAGAAGCAGGCAAAACTATTCTTTTTTTAATATAACTATCTGGATAATGGTCTAAATTACCACTAAAAGGTCTCAGATTAGTTAAACTATCAACATAAGGAAAATCTAATTCTTCTTCGACATAGCTAACCAATGGTGTAGTTAATGACATTGTATCTGACACTAAAGCAGAATTCAGATTCATAGGAGATGCTGGTAAAACTAAACTTTCTTCAACATAACTAACTGGAGGTGTAGTTAATGACATTGTATCAGAAACTAGAGCAGAATTCAAATTCATAGGTGAAGGAAGGCTTGAGTCAGTTATTTCATAACTAACTAAAGGGCTATTTAATTCCATTGCTTCAGATATGACAGGAATATTAAAAGACATTTTTAATATTTTATATTTTTAATTTTTGTTTTTTAATAATATATCGAAAATCATTTTCAGGTAAATTTTTTGGAACATAAAACCGTAATTTGTTATAAGAAGAGTTGTTTTTCAAAGCTTCTATAAATTTTGTAGCTGATAAAACATGTGCTTCAGGTCTATCTATAATTAAGAAATCTGTTCTTATACCTTTTCTTTTTAATTTTGAAATAATATTTCTATATTTATATAATCTTTCCTTTTCTTCATATCTTAAATCTCCTGAATCTTTTTCATTACCTCTTAAATATATAACTACATCAATATTTTCAATTTCATCTAAAACGTCATATATCCCATAAGCTTTCTTCAAGATAATTCTATCTTTTGGAAGTAATTTATTTATATATATATTCCATATTTTTCTATTTAAATAATAAGGAACACCATGACGTGCTTCACTTCCAATTTGTGAAATATAATATTTAACATTTGGTAAATGAGAATATTTTTCTACTAGAGAAAAATGACCTCTTGTGGTTGGAGAAAAACATCCACGAAAGAATATAAGATATTTTTTATTTTCTTCAAATTTATAGTCATCATAATAAAATTTTGGTATTTTATTATAATATATTATTTTTTCTTTATAATTTTGACACATAGATTTTAAATTATAATTTCCTACAAATAAAACATTTTTAAAATTGATTTTATTTAATTATTTTATCAATTTTAAAATGAATTCATATATTATAGGAGTATGCGGTGCTTCTTGTTCTGGTAAAACTCGAACAGTGAATTCAATTCTTAAATCTTTAAAAGAAAATGCTGTAGTTATTAGCCAAGATTCTTATTATTTTTCAGGTAATAGCAATACAAATTATGATATTCCTCAAAGTATTGATTTTGATTTATTAATTTCTCATGTTAAAGAATTATTGCAAGGGAGAAGTATAAATTCTCCAATTTATGATTTTTCAACTCATTCGAGATTAAAACAAACTAAAAAAATAAATCCATGTAAAATTATTATTTTAGAAGGTATTTTAATTTTTACACAGAAAGAATTATTAGATTTAATTAATTTAAAAGTTTTTATTTCAGCTTATTCAGAATTATCTTTTTCTAGAAGATTAAAAAGAGATGTAGAAGAAAGAGGTAGAACAATTCAGGAAGTAACAACTAGATATTTTAAAGATGTTTTACCATCAACTAAACAATATGTAGAACCAAGTGAAAATTTCAGTGATATTGTATTGAAAAATAATACAAATCAAAAATTTATAGGTTTACAGATTTTATTAGATCATATCAATAATTTATAATTTTAAATTATAAATTAATAAGGTTTATATGATGAATAAGAGAGAGAATCATCATAAGAAAGATTTCTTCTTGATTTATCGCAAGAAGAACTATCATAACTTGATCTTCTTGAACTGCCAGAACTATCATAACTTGATCTTCTTGAACTATCATAACTTGAACTTCCATAGCTATCGTAACTTGATCTTCTTGAACTACCGGAACTTGATCTATCATAACTTGAGCAACTACATAAACTTACGCTCATACCACTTCCGCAACTACATGTGATTAAACTTTTAGTTAATTTTTCTAAAGAATAAGATAAATGGTTATTTGACCCAGAATCACGGATTACACTTTTACTAGATTTTGAATAAGATGGTTTAGTTAAACAAGATGAATAATCTCCACTAGAATAAGATGAATAAGAATTTAAGTAACCAGAATAAGATGAATAATTCTTTCTATCACATTCAGCTATAATCTGAACAAACCCTGCTTGTCCTAAACTAGACCGTGTTAACATACTAGAAGTGAATATCCATCCTCCTGATCTACATTCAGTTGGTTCTTTCCCATAAGCTACAATATCTCTTCCTTTAGATGAAAATCTAACAGCTAATCTGACAACTGTCTTAGAGCGATCTCCACATGGTTTGGCTGGAATATAAATAGTATCTTTATTTTCTAATACTTTATTTATTTGTCTATCTTTATCATCTTCACTGATATATAGTGTATCTAAATGTTGAAATGTGAATCCATGCAGATAAAAATTGTTAGCTAAATCTGATGTATTAGTTATTTCAATAATATAAGTTCCATCTTCAATAACAATAGGTGCATCTTTTCTAGATAAACAATCAAAAGGGATTCCTTCTCTGCATTCTCTATAAGCAAAGAAATCTATATTTCCATCACAATCAGGCTCATAGTTACCGTAATATACAGGAATAACAGGAGTGCAATGATCTACCTTAATCTTTTTGATTTTCTTTAATTCTAAAGGAACTTCTAACTGTTCTTCATCACAATGTTCATCTATCACCTTAAATGTAACTAATAATTCCTTTTCATCACATTTTTCAACATCAATTAGTTCACAATTTCCACATTCATCCTTTTCCACCTTTTGAATTCCTCTTGGGTTGGAAGTGTATAAACGAATATTATCATATCTGGGAACAAATACAACTTCAGCTCTTTCCCCTGTGGTTAAAACTAAACCATTATCTTCTTTAATTAAAATGGGCTTTTCTAATAATCCTTGATCTCCACCAATACGAATCATATCATGACCTTCTAGAGTAATTTTCATAAATCTGTCTGTTGCACAATTCAATAAGTATAATCTAACTGGAACATCTTTAGTTAAAGTGATACACCCGTTATAAACACCGTTGGTCAACAAAACATTTCCTAAAATCCCGTTTACTTGTTGACTTGCCCTTTCGCATGGCTCTGTAGAAAAATCAATATCAACTTGATTAGAAGAGTCTAATTTTAGATCAGAAAAGGCTAAAATCTTATCAGTTCTAGGAAGAGAATAACATTCATCTTCGTCGTGATCTTTTACTAAAATTACCCCATATAATCCTTTCTGAACTTGTTCTCTAGAATTAACATCACTGTGATACCAATATAACCCTGCATTATTTAATTTAAATTTATAATCAAATGAATCACCAGGTTGAACAGGGAATTGAGAAATTGAACTTCCATCCATGTTGGCAGGTGTCATTAAACCATGCCAGGTAATAGTGGTAGGTTCACAAATATCATTGAAAAAATGCACAACAAGTTCATCACCCTTCTTAGCTTCAATCAAAGGTCCTGGAAAAGATTTATTGTAATTATAAAGTTTTGTAGCATCTCCTGAAAGAATCTGCACTTCATTATCTGAAGCTGTCAAATTTACTTCCACTACATTTGGGTCACAAGAAATATTTTCAGCTACACTTGGATATTCAGCACACTTGCATTCTTCTTTAACTGTTTTTGAACTTTCTCTTGTCAAACACATTACCAAAATAACAATTAAAATAATAGCAATAGCTACAACAAGTATAATATACCAATATTGCCCGTCATTACTTTCTTGACATGAACTCATTTAAATTTAATTTTTTATTGTTTATATTTTTTTTATTTTTATTTTATTCAAAATAAAAATTTAATTTTTCTTATAATTTGATTTTTTCTTATTATTATCATACGCATGCATAAAAATAAGTGTTGTTTTCTGATTTTTATTTGCAGGATTCTTAATTCTAGTTTTCTTAGTCATTAGTAAAGCGAAAAGCGCATCATTTGTATTTGGATTAAATGTAATAAAAACAATTCTACCTCCATTTTTAGAATCCACAAAGTTTACAGATGGATAATCTTTTCCTTGATTATCTGAAATATAAGCTGAAAAAATAGATTTAAAAGCTTCAACTGGAATCCAATCTGGAACTTTTCGAGAACAAATGCGGTTTTTAATCATGGTTTTATCAGGTTCTGTCGCATAAGCTCTGCTAATTTCAAAATAACCAATTTGAGGCACATCTTCAGTTTCTTCCAATTCTTTTAAATGTTTGATTTGTTCTTCATCGTAATTATAACCTGGAATTGTAATTAATGGAGGCAATTCTTCTTTAATTTTTGGTTGAATTAAAGAATCTTGTTCCTCGATAATATCAATCCAACTTTTATCTCCATCAGATTTAACTGGGGTTTCAGGTGGTGTCCAATTTGGATCAAGATATTCTCTGATTCTTTCACTTCCATCTGGATTTCTTCCTAGAAGCATCCAATAAATTTTCGAATCTGATACACGAATATAACCAAATCCAAAATATTTTCCATCACTGCCTACAATTAGATTAACTTTAAATTTACATTTTGTATTATAACCTAAAACTTTATCTGCCTGTTCAATTGCTCCTGTTAAACATTCGGAAACCTGAGCTTCTGTAGCTACACCAGATTCTACGTAAAGAGTATGTTCATCATGCATACGAATAGACATTTTATTATTAATTTTTAAAAACAGATTATTTTAAAATCATTTTTAAAAAATAATTAAATATAAAAATGGATTGTAAAGACAATTGTAAATATCAATGCTGTAGTGGACCAAGAGGATCTAGAGGTTGCCCTGGAGAAAGAGGGAAAAGAGGCAAAATTGGACCAACTGGGATGACAGGTGCCACAGGAATTAAAGGAGATCCCGGTATGACTGGTCCAGCTGGAGGAGCTACTGGAGATAAAGGACCAGATGGAGATAAAGGAATGACTGGAGATAAAGGAATGACTGGTGCACAAGGAATGACTGGCGATAA
>JAHLWJ010000271.1 GCA_019057975.1 Promethearchaeota archaeon
TATTTTATTTCGAATTTAAAAAAGTACAATAAAATTTGTTTTCCGTAATAGTAGAACATAAAAAAAGTTTGTTAGTTGATTTATTACTTTTATACATAAACGTAAAATAGATATTTGAATTATTTCTAAAGAAATTAACAGGGGGAAAACAAATTAAATTTATGAGATTCGGAGAAGTTGTGAACCACCTGTGCTAATTAGTTCGTTTTCTCCATTCCAGACTCTTGCTTTACAGAAATAAATATTTTTTCCACTCTTTATGCATTTTGCTTTTGCTAAAAGCCGACCTTTAGAAACATGTTTAAGAAACTCAACTTGCAAATCTATTGTTGTAACATAACCATTAGGATATATTAATGAAAATGCAGCACACGCACATGAAGAATCAATTAGAGATGCTATAACACCTCCATGAACCATACCATTCTGAGTTAAATCTTTTCTAACAATGATTTCAAAATTAGCTCTTCCATTGCCAATCTCTAGCAGTTTAAGACCCATTGTTGAGTAGTAAGGAATTCTATTATAAAGAACTTTTTTTAATTCTTCCATATTATTTATCTCTTTCTTTTGGAATTTAATATTTATTACTTGCTTTCTTAAATACAAAGAAATAAAACTTAATTAAACCACAAATTCTTGATGCTTAAATTTTCAATAAATGATCACCTTGAGCTTAGACTAGAAAATAACAAAACAAATATTTATGTAAATAATGAGTTGTTTATCCAGTGCAAATATCTTCTATTAAACTTATCTATAGAGGAAATGGATAATTTAAAAGATATAAATTCGATTGACGAGGCTGTTGTAAAACTAAATAGATCTTTTGAATTTTCAAGCCCAAAGGCGATTAAAATCTCCCCAGAATTTCAATTTTGGGGACATTGTTCTAATTTACAAGTATGGTATGAAAATAATTATAACTCCTGCCTAATCCATAGTAATTTAGCTTTTCCATTGCTTAAAAAACTCACAGAGGCAGGAGATCTTCTTGCAAATAAAGTATTTAAAGAAGAAATCGCAAAGAGGTTTGAGAATGGACATTTAGGGACAGTTCAATTTCTTTTATATAACAATTACTTAAATTTTTTAAATAACGTAGAATTGGAATGTTTATTTGAACAATCGAGCCCTATTCTAATTGAAAATATCCAAAATCAATTAAAAAAATTAATGATTTCTAGCTTGACTAATTATAGAACAATAAAAGATTTAATAGATTTAATTTTATTTATAGACTTAAAGTTTAATAGAACCCTTCTAATTGAAATATTTGAAAATTTTCCTCAAAAATACGAAGAACAATTTGCAAAATTAGTTTTACCACATTTAAACTATAAAGAATTTAATAACTATAAAATCCCTTATGGTAAATTTTATTACTATTTCGAAAAATTCATTACCTTTTTGTATGAAAATTATCCTTGCTTTAATGAACTACTCAAATTTATAGATTCTGGTTTTTATAATTCTTCTTATTCATTAGATGAGAGATTTGCTTATGGTGCAGTTTCTTACAAATGAAAAATCTAAAAAAACTATCATTAATTGTAATTTCAAGATTATAAATAAACGGTTTTTAATAATTAAGAATAATCTTTAAAGATTAATAATCAAATTTTATCTATAACTAACTTAATTAGTAAATACTATTATTTGCATATTCGAAGAAAAATGAAATCGTGGATGTTATATGGAGCTTATGGGTATACAGGAAGTTTGATCGCACAAGAAGCAAAGAACCGTGGTCATTCTCCTGTACTTGCTGGACGTTCTGCTGAGAAACTTGTCCCATTCGCAGAGAGATTAAACTTAGATTATATTATACTAGATTTGAAAAATGAAAATGCTTTAATAAAAACCCTTAAAGAATTTGATTTAGTATTTCATTCAGCAGGGCCTTATAAATTTACTAGCGCTCCTATGGTGAAAGCGTGCTTAAAAACTAGTACAAATTATGTTGATATTACAGGTGAAATCCCTGTTTTTGAACAGAATTTTAGATATGATGCCCAAGCAAAAGACAAAGGAATTGCAATTATATCAGGAGTTGGATTTGATGTTGTCCCTACTGATTGTTTAGCTAAATATGTAAGTGAAAAGATTACAGAACCAACATCTTTAGATCTTGGGATAACAGCTATGAGTAATCCAAGTCCTGGAACTCTTAAGACGATGTTAGAACATTACAATATTGGCCAATTAGTCAGAAGAAATGGAATCCTTCTACCACTTGAAAAGGAAGAAATCCGAAAGATGCAGTTTTCTGATAAAGAACGGACAGTAAGACCAGTTACTTGGGGTGATTTGTCTACTGCTTACCGGACAACGGGTATACCAAATATAACTACTTACTTTCCTTTACCAAAGAAATTCCCTAATTTACTTGGTTCTATTGGAGTTTCGCCTAAAGAAATGTTTGAAAATAAAGAATCAAAGAAAAAAGTTGAAAGATGGATTGAAGAAAATATTCATGGGCCTGATGAATTTAAACGAAAAACCTATCGATGCTATATATCAGCTTCAGTATATAACAACGAAGGTATGGAAGCGCAGGCTTGGCTTGAAACAATGGAGTCTTATCGTTTCACTGCTGTTGCAGGAGTGCGATCTGTAGAAAAATTGTTCGAAATTGAACCTACAGGTGTGTTAACACCAGCTTTAGCTTTTGGGGCAGATTTTATATTAGAGATTCCTGAGACAAAGCGTATTGATTCTATTAATTAAGATATTAACAATAAATTTATTTTTTATCTAAAATATTCCATTAATAAAATCAATTTCCTATACTTTAATTCTCAGAACACTACGATTAGTATTTATGACAAATTCGTCAATTATAGCAAAGTTAAATATTAAGAATTGTATTGGTTGTGGTGCTTGTGTTGAAATATGCCCTAAATGTGCAATCCCATATTCTTTAATTGGATTTATATCATCGTTGGCAAAAATTGATGCTAATTTATGCGTTGGATGTGGAAAATGTGTTGAAATCTGCTCGCATAGAGCTATCGTAATGCTTGAACAAAATTGTCAATAATACCGGTTAGATAGGAACTATTTTTTTAGGATCTCAGTAAAGTATATCATCTAAATTTTGAACAACATCTAGATTACTGATATATCAGATTTAGGAGTATTAATATTTAAGTAGTAAAAGATTATCTTTAGAAATGTTTATTAGGGAACTGGAATAGTAAAAAGCTTCTAGAAGTGGGATTATTCTATGGAAGAAGAACATATTTTTTTGAAATTATTTGGTCAAAAACTCATTAGTTATAAGAAGCTTAAAAATGGTCAAGTTGCAGGAACTGGTCTTCTCAACCCACTCCTTGATAGATTACGGATATATCGTCTAGTTTTTATGATACTCTTACAAGCTAAATTCTATAAAAATTATGATACAATTGGAAAATGGGAAGGAAAAATGGTTGCGAATACATTTGCTCCCCCAGTTGGAAGCCGTCCTATGCTCCGCGCTTTAAAAGGATTAGTAAAATCCCAATTAATGCCTTATCCCTTTCCTGTTGCGATGACTTTTGCGATTACATATAAATGTCAATGTAAATGTGTTCATTGCAGTGCCGGCAGGCATTTTAATAAAGATATGAGAGAATTATCCACAGAAGAGGCTAAAAAACTAATTGACGACGCACAGAAATTAGGCGTAACTATCATTGCCTTCACAGGAGGAGAACCCTTACTGCGCGAAGATGTTTTTGAGCTTATCTCTCATGTAGATAAAAAAAAAGCGATGCCTGTAATGTTTACAAATGGTCAATTCCTTACAGATGAAAATGTGGATAAATTAGCTGATGCAGGTCTTTATTCATTATTTTTAAGTATTGATTCCCCTGATCCTGAAGTACATAACAAACTAAGAGGGATGCCAGGATTATTTGAGACTGCTATTGAAGGACTTAAGAAGGTGAAATCACGAGGGATTTTTGCTGGTTTCTCCTCTTATGCAACCCGTTCTGGAACAGAAAAAGGAATATATAAAACTCTACATGAATTTGCTATTGAACTTGGTCTCCACAATATAATCCTCTTTGATTGCGTGCCTACAGGAAATATGTTGAAAGATACAAGTGAAATGTTAACATTTGAATTGCGAGAAAAACTTCATAATTATTCTGCTGAAGTATTTAAAAATAAAATTGTTCCGCCAATTTCATCTCAAGCCTGGCAGAATTCTGTGGAAGCATACCTTTCTGGGATAGGATGTTTAGCTGCAAATATTCAATGCTACGCTTCTGCTTATGGAGATATCGCTCCTTGTGATTTTACACCTATTTCTTTTGGAAACATCAGAAAGGAATCTTTAAAAAAGATATGGATGCGGATGGTGAAACATCCTGCATATAATCACCGAAGTCCTTTCTGTAGGATGCAAAATAAAGAATTCCGAGATCTTTATATTAATCCAATACCTGATGACGCTTATCTTCCATACGAAATAAAAAATCTTCCTAGCGTTGACTATCGAAAATGAAAAATTTGTAAAATGAATCTCGTTCTACGCAAGCAATCTATTTATGTTCATTTTTTCCCTATTTTTTCATCATATATTCCTGAGGAATTTCTTGCCCTAATCCCGCTTCTTTAAATTTCTGACCATTATCTACATAAAGATTAGAGCCCCATTCTCCCATTCTTCTACTTGGATATTCTTTTTTTTTGATAGCAGGCACACCAGCATAAAGACAGTTATCTTCGGCTTCTCCTATAATAACAGATCCGCCTGCTATAACTACTCCTGTTCCAACTTTTGAATCTTGAAGAACTATTGCTCCAATTCCAATCAATGTTGAGTTGCCAATAGTAGAGGGGCCGTGTACCATTGATAAATGTCCAAGAGTTACATTTTTACCTATTTTACATAACCCTTTAATTGTTGAATGGATTACACAGTTCTCTTGAATACTTGTGTTTTCTCCCACTATAATTTTACCCCAATCCCCTCTTAATTTCGCACCAAACCATATATTTACATAAGCACCAATCTCTACATCCCCAATAATAACCGCGTCTTTAGCTATAAATGCAGTGGGATGAATACTTGGGGTTGTTCCATTATAGGGTGATGCAACAATCATGTTTATGACCTCAAAATCTTTTAAAAAATATTTAGGTTGAATTCTAAAGACTCAAAAATTATTTAAGATTTTTGGATAAAACTCTATTCCTATATTCTCGAAAAAATGACGATTCCCTATTATGAAAAATTATTAAATACGAAATTTTATTTCTTTGTTGCACATCATAAGTTAGATTGAAGCGATAAATGAAAATTAATGTAATGTATGAAGACAGTTTTCAAATAGATGTTAAAAAAACATTTGATTTAACAATGCAATGGTTATTAGGTCAACATAAAGCAAAGATTAAAGAGTCAGCACCTTCCAAATATATCGAAACTAAACAAGGGACCATGATGACAAATACCGGTCATGATCCAAATTGGAAAAAAAGAATTCGGATAAATTTTTATGAGTTAGAGGGAAAAAAAACACTTATAAGGGTGGAAGCTACTCCACTTGCACGAAATATATTCAGAGTAGAAAAACTCAAACAATCTTGGTTTGATGGATTATTCTCTCATTTATTTTCACTTCTTCAAACTGTTGGAAAACAGCAAAAATCAGAAGCTATTTTAAAGTCCAACTTTGAGACAGTAGAAAGGATAAAATTTTGCCCACATTGCGGAAAAAAAGTTGAAGAGAAAACCTTAATTTGCCCTGACTGTGGCATCGATTTAGTTTAGTCAATAAGAAGAATTACAGAACTACACATTAGACTAAACATTAAAATCATCAATATAAAGCTTATTACATAACAAAACTCTCCAGGATTGACATGACAAATTGATGAAACAATAATAAAAAAAACCGTAACAAGAATAAACGATAAATAAGATACTGCAAGTCTATGTTTCATTAAAATAGAATATACTTTTATTTTATTAAGGTTTTCTACAGTTTGAAATTCTTCTTTTTTAACATATGAGTCATTTCAAAAGACATGATAAATTTTTTTGTTAAATCTATATTAACCTTATTGACTGTAAATAAAGAGTATAATATACCTCTGTCAGAATATGTTTTTGATTCTTTCTTATTGAGAATATTAACTTCTACTTCCATTGTATCACCTACTCTTAGAGATTTTTTAAATTTTAAATTCTCTATCCCTAATAATGCAATAA
>JAHLWJ010000272.1 GCA_019057975.1 Promethearchaeota archaeon
TCATTTTCTTATAAAAATCGCAATTGGCACGCTGGCTTCACGCCACTGAGCAATTTTTCCAGAGTATTCTAAGTTTAATTTGCTTCTACCATGATCACCGATTATGATCATTAGTGAATTCTTCCTTAATTGCTTATAATTACTTAAGATCCATTTATCAGTTCTATTTAATAATTTCTCTATTAAATCTTCCGGAGTTCTTTGCTTTAATTGTTGCTGCTGTTTATGTAAGTTCTCAAAGTCTAGATAATGCATCCAAGATAGGTCAAAATTATTAATAACCTTTGCTGACTCCACCCAAGTACTCATATCAGAATCTTTAGCAATAGATTTAGTTCCTCCATCATAACGGTCCAAATCTTTTTTCCGCCCAATAAAACATGATTTCTTATCGTTTTCATTTAAATGTTTTAAAAGGTGGAAACCATTCGGTTCCACATCAAACCCACCATATAATAATTGATGTAAAACTCCTAAGGTATAAGGATTTCTTGTGCTTAGCAATAACATTACTTCTGCGCTACTAATCATGAATTCTGGTTTCATGTAGGTTATCTCAAACAATCCAAAATTATCTATTAGCTGTATACTTATTCGTTCTATTTCCTGATATAGATCTAAAACACCTTGAACAGGTTCAGGAATAGTTTTTTGAGGAGGCTCAACATTTAATAATTTTAATATTGTTGCTGGTAGTTGATTCAAGTAGCATTTTAAAGTTTGAAGTTCTGAGCTCATAGCTGTGCCCTAAAATTTATTTTTAATAATTCTTAATATTATTAAAAAGATAATATAATTATAAAATTGTTATCACTTTAATTATTGAGTACATACCAATTTTAAAAAATAACAAAATGAGAAAATTATATATTGATTTGAACAGCTCTGGAATCTCTGGAGATATGTTATTGGCAGCTTTGTTAGGAATAGTTCCTGAACCAGAAAAAATTTTAAAAGATTTAAGAAAATTAAAAGATTATTTACCTGGTGTTTCTCAATTAATTATTGAATTAAAAAAAATACATAGATCAGGAATTCAACTAAACCAGTTAAAAATTGAGATTAAAGAGAATAAGGGTCATAGGTCGGCACATACACTACAAAATTCTCTAAATAAATATTTAAATGAAAACTCTTTTTCTAGTTCAGCTAAAAATTATGCTAACCAAGTTTTAAACTCTTTAATTCAAGCAGAAGCAGAAGTGCATGGTAAATTAGCTAATAAGATCCATCTACACGAACTCAGCTCAATTGATACTTTAATAGATATTTTAGGGGTTACTATGGCACTAGATAAAATTAATGGTTTTGATGAAAATATTCAATTTTATTGCAGTAAGATACCTTTAGGAGGAGGTGAAGTTAATACCGCCCATGGCCTGCTAACAATTCCAGCACCAGCTACCCTAAAGATTTTAGAAAAGTCAAATTTAATAACTTTTGGAGGGCCTATAGAATCGGAATTGGTAACTCCTACAGGAGTTGCCTTACTAACAAGCTTAAATCCTGGATTTTTGGAGTATCTACCTGAGATGATGATTGAGAAATCAGTTTATAGTACTGGACAGAAGATATTTAAAGATTTTCAGAATATACTACGATTATTTCTAGGGGAATATAACGATCTCGAAAGTTATAAATCTACACATCCAATGCAGAAATATGTCGATAAAGTGGCGATCTTAGAAACTGATGTCGATGATGTCTCGGGAGAGATACTTGGAAATTTCTTCAATGAATTTAAAAACGACAAAGTTTTAGATCTTCAGATAATTCCAAGTTTAACAAAAAAAAATCGTCCCAGTTATATAATAAAGGTTTTGTGCTACCCAAAATATACATTTGAATTAATGGAAAAAATTATACATGAATTAGGAACTTTAGGGGTAAGATATAGCATAATGAATCGTGTATGCGTTGATAGAACTATAGAAAAACATATCATAGAAATTAATAAAAAGGACTATAGTGTAAACTTTAAAGTCTCTTATATTGAATTGGAAAACAGTAAAGAAATAGTAAATGTTAAGCCAGAATATGAAGATATTAGAAAAATTAGTGAAGAGTCTGGAATTTCCGTGAGAAAGATACAATTCATTATACAAGCTAAGATAATACAACTTTTTTACCAGTAGTCATTATATTCAAGAAAAATTGTAAAAAAAAAGAAAAAAAAATTGGTCTATAAATAAATTTCAGTATTGGTCTGCTTTAATATTTATCAACTTGAAACTTATTTAAGTAGTACTCATCTTCAACCATTTCTTTGGAAAATTCTTTTAATCGAATTATTTCTTTTGTAATGTCATTGATTTTTTTTAGTTTTCCTAAATCTTGGAATATTTCTGATGCTTCTTGGAATATTTGTACGCTTTTTTCGTAATTCCCAGAGACTTCAAGATCTTCAGCTAGAAACACTAAACCCTCAGCAGTTTCTACTTTTTTACCTAATTTTTTTTGAATCTTTAGTGATTGATAATGGCATTTCATACTTTCAGCGTGTTGTTTAAATACTGAGTATGTTCTTCCTAATGCCCTTAAAACTAAAGCTTCTTGTTCAGGTAAATTGTTTTCTCTGCAAAACTTTAAGATAGAGTCTAAAAATTGAATATATTCCGTGTTATTCTTTAATTTTGTTCGGTCTATGCGTTCGAGAGCCAATTCATAGTTATGCAAAGCTTTTTCGAGATTTTTATCCTCAAAAAAATTTTTTGATCTCTCAAAAAGTTCTTGATGTTCAATAGATGTGACCATTGGGGTCTCAACTACATTCTTGCTCTTAGCAAATTTTAGTTTTTTATTTAGATAAAAATAAGTTCAATTATTATTATATTAAATTACATATTTATAGTTATGTATCTTAAATTATATGACTAGAGATATTGAAAAGGGGCAATTTATGAGAAATTCTAATCTAAATCTTAAAGCATCTTTAAGTGTAGAGATTAACTTAGATAACTGTTTATTTAAACGAATACGTTTTTAATTAAAGAGCATTCCCTATACTTTGCTAAGATTCAATTTTATAAATTTTCTGAAATTTTATTAGCAATCATCGCCGCAGAAGCCCCAGCACCAAATCCATTATCAATATTAACAACTAATAATCCTGGAGAACAAGATTGTAACATGGTAATTAATGCTCCCTTTCCTTTTTCACCCATACCATATCCACTTGATATTGGAACTCCTATAACAGGAACATCAACAAGAGCTGCAACTAATCCAGGTAAAGTTCCTTCCATTCCCGCACACACTATTATTATGTGAACTCCCTTTTTAATCATCTCACTCAAAGGTGTAAAAATTCGATGAATACCAGCAATACCTACATCATAAGTTGTAATAACTTTACAACCCATAGCTTCAGCAATAACTTCTGCTTCAATTGCTACTGGTATATCTGAACTTCCCGCAGTAATAATCCCAACAATTCCATCTTTTTTAGGAAATTCATAGGATTTTTCTTTAATTACCAATATTTTTCCAAGGTCATTTATATCAATATCATAATTTTCAGCTTTTTCAAAGGTTTTATCGATTAGAATCTTCTGATCTTCATTATAACGAGAGATTATTGCGAATTGTTTACTTTGTAGGAACCTCTTAGTAATTTCAATAACCATTTCTGGTTCTTTATTTTGGGCAAAAATAACCTCAGGTGTACCTGTCCTTATTTTACGAAAAATGTCTAATTTAGCTAAATCTCCGACTTCTTCAACATGATTGGCTCTTAATAATCTTTCAGCTTCTTCTATAGACATTTTTTTCTCAAGTAGTTTAGCGAGAATATCTTTAATATCACTCATAATTTATATTCACAATAGAATGTGATAAGAAAAGGTAAATTATTTTGTATAGTAAGAGTTCTTTTATTTTGTATTTTTCTAATTTATAAAATTTTTATAATTTATTAATTTTTAAAAAAAAATAATAACTATACATTACACATACATTATAAATTACCACTAATTTCAATTATTAATCCTAATTTGAAGTGATGTAACATATGAAAATTGATTATACATCTTTTAAGGATGTGAATTTAAAAGGTAAGAAAGTCTTAATGCGTGTTGACATAAACTCTAACATTGATTTAGAAAAGATGGAAATAAGAGATTCACCAAGAATTCGCGTACTTGCCCTTGCTTTGAATCAATATTTTAAGAAAAGCGCTGTTATCATTCTAGCTCATCAATCTCGTCCAGGTCGAGATGATTTTACAGATTTAGATATGCATGCGAAGGAGATCGAAAAATATCTTGGTCACCCTGTTAAATTTATCAAAGATATATATGGTGCCCAAGCAATCCAAGCCATTAAGGATCTCAAAAAAGGAGAGGTTTTAGTCCTTAACAACGTAAGGAAATTTGAAGGAGAAATGAAAAATTATGAAGATTTTTCCGAAGCAGAAAACACAGAAATGATTAAAACATTATTTCCATTGGTTGATTACGTTATTGTTGATGCTTTTGGAGCGGCTCACCGTGCTCACGCATCGATTGTAGGATGGCCTAAGATGATGGCAGGACCAATAACCGACAAGGAATTAGATGCATTGAAGAAAATCATGCAAGGACCTGAAAAACCTATGGCTATGCTAATTGGTGGAGCAAAAGCTATAGACAAATTTAAAGCAATGAAATATAATTTTGATAATGATAAATTAGACTATGCTTTATGCTCAGGATTGACAGCTATTCTGATCTTTGAAGCGTTAGGTAAAAATATGGGAGAGCCAAACCATAAAATAATAGCTGAAGATCTGGAAGCTAATAAAGATATGATTATGGAAACTTATGAGAAGTACAAAGACAAAATCATTCTTCCAGAAGATTTGATCATTGATGACAATGGTAATAGAAAAGCAATTGAAATTGATGAGGCTGGCACTTATAATACTACAACAGGAGATATTGGCCCTAAAACAGTAAATAAATTTAATGAAATTCTTATGAAATGCAAAACTATTGTCGCAAACGGACCTCCAGGCATATTCGAAAAAGAAGTGTTTAGAAAAGCTACCAATGAAATTGTTGGTACGATGGTTGATGCTACTAAGAAAAATAATGCCCTTACAATTATTGGTGGTGGCGAAATGGGTGCAGCAGCTTCAATGGCAGGAAAGGCTGACGAAGTTTCCTTCATTTCAACAGCAGGAGGCGCAATGCTTGAAATCCTTTCTGGAAAAGACTTACCTATGATTAGAGCTTTAAGAGAAAAAAAAGTATAAAATATTATTACATTTTTTATTATTTTTTTTTTAATATTAAGTATCTTTAAAGAGAAATTTGCTAAATTTAATAAAATATTTATTTTTTAATGAAATAAATTACCTATCTATAGCTAATTTCGATATTTCTTATATTGAAATTAAGGGCCCGTGGTCTAGCCTGGTATGACGTCTGCTTGACGTGCAGAAGGTCGTGCGTTCAAATCGCGCCGGGCCCACTATAAAATTAAGAAGATAAGAAAAAAATGCCAATTAGAATCCGTTGGAAATCAAAGGAATATTTTGGAATCGCATTATTGCTATTAGGCATGTGTGGGACGTTACAACTCTTTTTCATATATATTGGGCAATATTTTTTAGAGATTGGTAATTATTTTATTGTTATATTAGTACCACTTGGAATAACCTTGGCGACATTTTATGCATCCATAATTATTTTTGAGAGTTATGCTCAAGTTGAGAGAAGAGAGAAATTAAGGAGCCAATTTCGAAAATCAAAAACATACTCTTCAAAATTAGAGCAATTCTTAAATTTCCCAATAACAAGACCTTTAATCATCATATTTGCGGTTTTCACACCTATTTTCTTTATAACTTTCTATATATGTACTTTTTTTCTGAATAACACAATTTCTTTTTTAACTGCTGAAAATATTAGTGCCATAATTTGCTTGCTAATAGCGAATTTAATCGAAAAAAACTATGGTAGAGTTAGAAGGTATTAAACAGATTCATAAATAAGGCGATTTTCTCTAATTATTGCAAACTTATATATTGATATTACAACAATTAATAAATAGATAAGAAAGATAAGAAAGATAGCAACATAGGAATTCTATATGCTTTTTATAAAATAAGTATTCGACAGATTATTTTGATTAAATATGGCTAAAATTGAAGTTAGATGTCCAATTTGTTCTAATTGGGATAATATTGAAATCTCAGATGATGCGACAAAAAATGTTGC
>JAHLWJ010000038.1 GCA_019057975.1 Promethearchaeota archaeon
TATTCTCTTCAAATATTTCTTTTAGTCGATTCATTAAAGACTCAAGTCTGTTCAGGTTGCTTCTCGATTGTCCAACGAAAATTCTATCCATGTCAATTTTACCAGAAGTTTCATCGTAGCCAGTATCTTTAAGATATCTTTTGAACAACTTAATAATTTCTTCCACATCTTCTTTATTTACCTTATCTCTTAGAGCCATTTTTGCATGTGCTTCATTTAATCTTACAAGAGCATCTAAATTTCTAGCTAAAATCGAAATAATCGCATCTTCACTATCATATTGATTTCTTAAATCTAAATAAAAGCTTTTTATTCGTTCTTTAGCCTCATCAGTAAGGATAGGATGACATGTTCTTCGGGCATATTTAATGTATTTTTTGAGAAGCTCACCAGGGATAGGGGCTAAACTCTCACTTATATCTTCAAAATTCTCTTCTGGTTTAATCATTGAATTTTTTAAAATAAATTCTGCCATTTGGGCATCTTCTGATGGGTTGGGTCTATCCACAACAACAAAAATTAGATCAAAGCGAGATAAGAGGGATGGAGGTAAACGTATATTTTGAGTAGGAGTTTTATATCTATCATATCTTCCAGAATGTGGGTTAGCTGCCGCAATTATTGCAGTTTGAGCTTTCAATGTAGCAACTATACCTGCTTTAGCTATACTTACCGTGTTATGTAGAACAATTCCTTGGCTAATAAATGTATGATTCGGTTCTACTGTTATATCATAGACCCATGGTGTATAATTCTTTCCTTTATTTTGGATACACTTAATTTTCTTAATTCTATCCCAACAAATGTCTGATTCTAATAAGGAATTTAAATAGTTGATTTCTTCATCAATTTCTTTTATTTTAGTTTTAAGAGAGGAAACGATCTCTAATCTAAATTTTTCCCTCTGTTTTTTATCATATCCTCCTCTTTCATAATAATCAATATTACTTCGATTAAGACCAGCGATTTGGGCTAAATTTTCCTGAGAATACCCCGTTTCATTTCTAATTTCTTTAATATCAATATTTTTATCAAGTATTTTTATAATTTTTAAGAATTTATGTTTGATTAGAGCTAGCTCTTTTTGAAAAACATTGCGAGTAATTCCATGATTTTCTTTTAAATGTCGATGGAAATATCCATCGTAAGTAATAGCTAATTTATGCTTAAGATTAATAATCATTTCAATTATTGAATTTGGAAATATATCATGATGATGTGTTTTGGGTGCATCAGGCTTAATTAGATTTCTGATTTTTTTAATTCTATGATCATCATCTTGTACAATCTCTTCATAGAATCGAATTAATGACTGTGCACGAATGTAGACTTTATAGGAATCATTATACTTATCATAAGTAATTCGAGAGTGAATTCCTAATTTCAAGAGCAAATCTTGATAATCAACACATAAACCTTTAGAAGCAGTTCGATAGCATATCGCTGTAGATTCTACACTTCCATCACCTTTAAAAGCACTAATTAAGAATTCCTTGATTATCTTACGACTGCTTGATAATATTTTATTTGGTACGCGTTTAAATTTTGAGATTGTCATAACTTCTGGAAAATTCTCTATCATCCATTCATACAAATTAATTGATATGTATCTTAGTGTTTTTAATCCATCATCCCTTTCATTTATAGAAGGTTCAATAATGAATACATCTTTCATCAATTTATAAAAATCTTTAAGTAAAATGTCATCCATATTTGAAAATCCCATTTCTGCTCCAGAGCCTTTATAACTATGGCCTTCACTAACTATATATCCGAGTAATCTTCCTAATTTAGGAGTTAAATGTCTTGGCATGGTTAATTTCTTAGCTAGCGGATGATTTGAACTATTATTATCATGTAGTTCAATAATATCACTTGAATTTGGTAAATATTTCGGTATAGGGATGAAATCATCTTTAACACAATCTTTTGCACTAATACAGCTTAATATACCTTCTCGAAACGCGAATATTGGATGTTCGGGTGTAACTATTATTGATCTTCCATTAGTAAATGTAATTTTATAAAAACAGTTAGGTGCTTTATGACGACTTACTCGATCTACGTTAGTCTTAAATATTTTCTTAAAGTCACATGTGAAAATTTTTAAATCATTAAATAGTAAAATTTCACAATCTTTACCAAATATTATTTTATCTTTATGTTGCTCCATTAAATTATTGATAAATTCTCCAATAATAATTCGTCTACCATCTGCACTTAATATTTCAGTATTATAATGGTAAGATTGTTGTTCCATAGCTTCGTGTAGAGCTGAGCGATCTGCTGTATCCATTTTATCGAATTCATCAATTGCTGCAACACCTCCATTAGCTAAGACGACAACACCAGCTTCAAGATTCATTTGTCCTGTATCGCTCTCCTTTATTACAGCAGCTGTAAGGCCAACACCTGTTGAACCTTTTCCAGAAGTATATAGTCCTCTTGGAGAAACTTCAACAGTTCCTTTTAAAATTTCGGACTTTCCTGTACCAGGATCACCTACCACAAGAAAGTGAAGGTCTCCTCTTTTATAACCACCACCTGGTTTCTTTCTTCTTGTTCCTCCAAATAAACTTAAAGCACACGCCATTTTTAATTGTTCACGACCATATATATTAGGACTAATTGATCGTGCGATTTTTTTTTGAATCATTGGTTCTTTTGACAATTCTTCAATTCTCTTTTTATCTTCCTTTGATAACTCTACAATATCTTCACTTTTATCTTCAGGATCTATGAAATTGATATCGATAAAAGTTTTGAATAAAGTGGAATTGTAACTCTTTGTTGATTGAGCTAAAACAGATTTAAATATGCCCATTACCTTTAATCTGTCTCCAGGTCTAACTGTATCAACTAAATCATGGGTTAAAATTGCTTGAACTGATCTTGGAATTCTCCCTGGTGGCAAATCTTCAGGAATTTCTTGGAGCATAATGCTTTGCCAATCAATAAATTCTGAATTTTTTGATATAAGTCTGAAATCTGATTGGGCTTTAGCTTTACAACGTTTATCAATACAAAAATTAGGCCACTTAATTCTTGAAGTTAGTTGAATTACCTCAAATTGGCCCCCACATTGCGCACATTCAAAAGTAGCTTTGACTAATTTTGGCCTGATAGTTGAACACCTAACCAAAATTCCTTTTGACCAAATAAGATTATCTATATTTTTTGCTCTTAGACCTCTTAGATGTGTAAATAAGGGGCATTTTTCATCTTTAGTTGCTACCCTAACAAAACTATCTTGATCATTTAATACTGTTCCTTGAAATTTCAAAATATTTTTGAATGCCTCTACGGCATCCTCCAATAAGACTTCAGGATCTTCTTTTAGTTTCTCTGCAATTTGAGGGTCAAATGCTAATAAATCCTCATAAAAGATAATTAAAGTATTTCCTCCTTTGGAAAAAATATCGTTAATTTGATCCAGATATTTATATTCTCCAGGTTTTTCTTGAAATAACCGATAAAAATCTTCAAACTTCTGAATTTTGTTTATTGGTATTGTAGGATTAGTCAATGGGATAGTCGTATTAAATCACTTCAATTTTGATTATTCGAATATTTAATTTATTTATTTTATGTTATTTTAATGCTGATATTAAGGGATAGGTTATTAAACTGTGAATAAATCAATTAATTTAAAAAATATATGAGAGAAAAGATTTAGTAATGCCTTATTTTAAAGAATTGGATTTGATCTTTTACCCATCTTTTAGTTTTTGCAAAGTGCTGCATATAATTGGATCTTGACTCATTTCACATCGAATTTTTAATAGTGAAATTACTCTTTTTCTAGTTTTTTCATCTTCGTACATTGCTGTACGACCTAAAATTAAAGCAATCGACCGCTGAATTTCAATTGAACCTTCATCACTTAAGTTTTTTAAAAGCTTTGATAATATTTGATTCATTCCTACTTCTTGAATTATTTTTACAAGACTATTGATTGTACTCGTCCTTACTTCTTGTATATTATCACCCAATAATTCAATAATTTCATCAAAAATCTCATTAACCTGACTACTATAAATATTTAACAAATTAGCTGAAGCTTCTCTAACTTTAGGATCTCCGCTTGTTAAGCATTTGACTAGAATTTCAAACGGTACGTAAGTTTCATCAACTTCTTCTATTTTAGATAAAATAATCAGTGCGGATCTGAGAACCCAGCTTTGTTCACTCCCAAGTAAGGATGCAAGTTTCTCGATAATATTCTTTTTATCTTCAATATGTTCAATTAGATTCCCCAAACTCGAAACTGCTGCTTCTCTAACAATCCATTCCTCATCCACTAACGCTATATTTATTAATGCATCCGCTACGGTCAATGGATTTCTATATCCGATAAAACCAAGTATTTTTGTATTTGTTTCACGTATGAAAGAATCTGAATCTGATAAATAATCAATTATTGTCTTTAGGGGTATGATTTCTGGTGATACTGCTGCAATTTCTAGTAATGATTTAAAAAGTACAATCTGTACGGAGGATTCTTGTTGAATAATTGATTGCATGAACTCAGATATTAAAGGTTTTACAAAGTTTGAATCCTTTTTTGCAATTTTTGAAATTAATTTAGAGGCTTCTTTTTTTAATTGCTTATTTTTTTCTTTCTGTAAGATATTGAATATTGGATTAACGTTAATGCTACTAGTTATTTCATCAACTAAACCATCTAAAGAAGCAACTACATTTAGCTTAACATCGTTATTCTCATTTTCCAAGAATCCAATTAATTTGTGAATTAAGTTTATGTGATTATTTTTACCAATTTTGATAAAAGTTTTAGCAACTATCCCTTTTGTTATATAACCAGCAACATCAGGGATTTTAATTAAATTTTGAATTATTAAATCTGGATTAGCATAATAATTTTCAACTAAAATATTTGAAATATTTGTCTTTAATTGCTCATTCTCAAATTTAATAAATATCAATAAAGTTGTTAAGATTTTTTCAGGATTGTATTTCCACAGTCTCCCAAGTAAAGTTAAAGTGGTAATTAATGTTTCAATATTATCTGGATCAATGTTATTTATTATTTCATCCAAATCTAGTTGATTTGGTTCTTCTTCATAATATTTTATGAGTGCTAAGATTGCTGAATTTCTGACATTTTTATCATAATCAGTTAATCCCTCAAGGAGCGGTAAAAATGGAATTTTATTTTTCTTAAATTTTCCAACCCTTGCTAAGATATTAAAAATTGACCCTCTTACTAAACCTGAAGGATCCTTCATTAAGGAGATAATTTTTGATACAATTTTTTCATTGAATTCTACTTTACTAAGGTTTTCCAAATTCTTAATTGCCGCTGCTCTTATCTCATCGTTAGGACTAAAGATTTTATTAATAATTATGGCCTCGGGAAGTTTAAGAGAAGATTCTGCAAAAATTTTAAGAATTTCGATTTGAATTGTGCTATTTGGATCGTCTATTAATTTCTTAAAGGTTAATTCTGAAATTAAATCCTTATCGTTGTTTAATAATTTTGAAAAAAGTTTTAATCCTAAAAATTTCAATCTCCATTCTGTATCATATATTAGATTAAGAACTGTGTCTTTAGGTATATTTTCAATAAATTTATTATCTGTTTTTATTAAGGATCTTAATATGGGGACATTTTTATCATAGTTAGGAGATTCTAATGATTCTATTATCCAAGGAAGTATGGTATCTGGAACATCCTTCTCAAGTTGCTCAAAAATTTGATAACAGATTCTTCTTGAATTGAAACTATTATCACATATTCCATCCAATATTGAATTTTTAAATTTCCAATCATTAAGATCTATTTCTGACTTAAGTGGTATTCGTTCAAACATTAATAATAATGTCTCTTCTGCATGTTTTCTAATGTTAGGATCAGGATTTTTAATGAAATTAAATAATGGAATAGGATCAAAGGTTTGTCCACATTCAGAAATTTTTGAATATTTAATATTTTTTAGAAAATCACTTTTCCGAGCCAATAAGAAGTAGGATGTAAATATTATTAATACGATCTCTTCAATAACCGCAGCCCATGCAAACATTAAATGATTATCATTAGTTACTATTTGATTGGTAATTTTCCATAAATTAAATGTATAAAATAATTTATTAGGATTTACAATTAAAAAATTAACAAGGACATTGATGCCTATGGATGCCATTAAATAAGCAGCAAAGTAAATGTCAATCCCTCGATACTTTATTTTCCTACCCCAAAAACGAGTAAAGTAACCAATTATCCCAAAAAATAAGGTAACAAAGACAAAAGCAGAAGACATTGTTGACACAGCTAAAGAACCTGTAAAAAAGAAAGCAATAGTTTGAAATAAAGAAATCCATGCCCATACAAATACAAATAACATTAATCCTAAAACTATATAAGGACCTGGATCTGAAAGAAATTGTTTCATCCCTCTCCTACGGTCTTCAAAATTTAGAAAAATAGATCTATTTATATAAGGGATATGATAATAGGCATTAGAAATTCCTGCTATATATCCCTTTGAACCATAGAATGTTAGTATCATTAAAGGATATATTAGCATCCAAGTAATCCATATCATTATAAATGGTAACCCAATTATTGATAATAGAATTGGCGGAAGGATGAATATAAATATGTAGAAAAACAAGGCAATTAATATTGCTATTGCTTTTGTTTTGAATCTATTAATTAATTTTAAACTAATAAATCTGTGAAATGGGGTTAATCCCTCATCAGTTTCTTTACTTAGGGCAATAAAAAGAAAATCTATTAGAGGATAAACTGTTATGTATATTAAGCAAGAGACAAATGGTATTAGCAAAACTAAAGGATGTATATCTGGTGGAGTTATTTTCCAAAACTTTGGTGTTTTTACAGCAAAAATAAAGGCTACAGCAATAACTACCAAAACAGCTAAACTAAAAATAAGACCATAGATGATACATTGAAATCTATCTTTATTACTGAATTCTCCTTTTTTTACTAAAGCAACCTGCCGATAAATAAGATAGAATCCAATTGTAAAAAATATTAGAAAAATTATTAGGAGGATTATTTCTACAATCAAAATTTTCACAAACTTTTATAGAATATCAATAAATTAATATGAAGTTTATTTCTCTTGTATTACCTTTGTATAATATATAAAGTTTTTATAATTTAATAAATCTGGTGATAAAAATATTGGAAAACATTAAAGAACTCTTTACAAATTCATTAAATAGAATAAATTTTATGTTTAAGAACGAAAAAATCACTACTGAGTGCATTAAAAGTTATGATGGGTTCACATTCTTAGGAGAATCTTTTGGACCTTACGAGAAAGGGAAAAAATATAAATTAAAGTTGTTTTCTGCTATTCCTTTTATTGAAAATGATATTTTAGAGATTATACAATTAGAAAAGTGCGATAATGTCGATGTTCAACGATATGCTATTAGTGAAAGAGATGATCAAAAATTAATTCAAACAGACGATATTTTTTTCTTAAACAAAATTAAGGAATTCAAGCAATTCATGGCAGAAGATATTAAAAAAAAAAATAAACCCCAGATAAATCTAGATCGATATAATTCATATTCATTGAGTATTCTTGATAATCGATTGTTAAAGGTATTGAAGCTAGCAAAAACAGAATTGTCTCTAAATGATGAAAGAAGGCTATCATTCTCTGAGAAGTTACTTTTTGAACTTCTGTATAATCTTATTAAACATTGGAGAAATTTTTTTATAAATTATGAATAAAATCTGAGTTTTTGAGAGTATTATTTATTTCTTTAAACTTTAGACATTTTAATTTCTTTAGTTCCATACTTCTTAAAGTATGCTTCGATTTTTGAGGCAATACTTTTATCAGGCTTAAGATATGGAATGATATCTATGGCATTACTCATTGCATGATAAGGTACACCTTTTTCGTTTACTGCATTTTCCACGCTTTTCTTATCCTCTCTTAATTCGTTTCTATTAGTAAGACCAATTGCTGCTATGATTGGTACATCAATTTGATTTAATTTATCAATAGTTTCAATTAAAGATCCTCCTGTAGTCGTAACATCTTCTAAAATAATAACTTTTCCCTTAGGTATCCCTAAGAAAAATTTATCTTTCGGATCACCATGCTCTTTTGGTTTAGCTCTCCCCATTGATAAGATATACGTCCCCTTTTTGTAATTGGGTTGATCTTTTGCCCATTTGTATTGACAAATGATTCCGAGCTTTGTAGCGCCTTCTGGCACTCCATAAAAGCAATCAGGTTTTAAACCTAAGTATTTCACAAACGCGATAATATAATTAGTTAAAAGATCAATTGAGTGTACGTCTTCAGCGACATTTCTCCAATTTACATACCAGTATGATCGTCTACCAGATTTTAATCTTATAGGTTCTTTAAAGAATCCAACTATATTTTGGCTTATTATAAATTTATAAAAATTATCTTTATTCCATTTCATAGGAATTCAAGTTCAATTTATTTTCAACTTACTAAATTATTAAGAATTCTTTGTGCATGTGCTGCTATTGTTTTATTAGTGTTTTTAGTTAGATTTTCTAGTAGGGATTGTATTGGATTTATTGCTCCTACATTAGTTTCTGAGAGGCTTTCAAAGGAAGAAAGGATGGAAATAATAGTATCTTGAGTAGCACCATCAAAAGCTTCTTTTATATTAGGAATAGCTAAGTTAGTTAAAATATCATCAAGATAATTAGAAATTTCCCCTTCTACTTTTGCATCTCGATAACTTTTAAGTCTACTTCGTACGTCTTCAACAAATTTTAGGGGTAATTCAATTGGCCAATTTAGTATTTTTTCCTTATCAATTAATTGAACAACACCCCCATCCTTTTTCCGAAAAATTCTTATATCCAATCACCCGTGGTTAATTTTTCTGGTAAATAATCATCTGTTAAAAATTTGAAGCCATGAGATGCGAAGGCTTGGATTTCTGCTTTTTCTTTCTTTTCAAGAGCTAACCTTAAATCCATTTCCCAAGCTTTGTTAATTTTAACGAAACCCTCTTGTAAAAGATCTTTTGTTCGTTTCTCATCCTGTTTATTCATTTTTATTCTTGCTTCTGTTGGAATTTTATATTTATCTAAATCTCGAGTTAAGACTCCAAGGAGTTTTATATTTGGAGTAGCAAGGAAAGGTGATTCATAACTCAATCTTTTGGAGCCTCTTAAGTAAACAGAATGAATGTAATGACCATAAGGATCACTATCAACTAAAGTAAAGGTTGGTAAATTTAGCTCTTTATTTAACCTTTTTAAAAACATACGAGTAGCTACATTTCCTACTCCTTGAGCGGTTATTAAAATACAAGGATATTTTCGCCAAAATCTTGCCTCAGAAAGTCTCATCATCGCAGCATTTTTTTCAATTACCAAAATAAATTCAGCATCAGATTCAATTATTTCTATTTGATCTAAGAATGGAGAAATTGTCCAACCTCCACTACCTTGACTTTCAAGATCAATAATATCTGTTTGATCTCTTATTCTTAATCTACCGACACATGAACCTCTTGGAGCTGCGACAATATGAGTGGAATTTCTAGTAGTATACAACATTGTGGCAATATCTTCAATACTTTTATCACTATTTTTTTGTTCTTTGAATAGGTTTACATCAGTATAAAATACTTCTCTTTTTGTAGCATGAAGATTTTCACTAAGAAGTTCTGTTACAACTTCAAGAACTCTCATCAAGCGTGTTATATCTGCAACACTAGTAAGAGTATGAAATTGTTTCTCCAAAATTTGCTTTCCAAGTAATAATAGATCATTTTCTTCATCCCATCTAATATTTGAACTTGATCTTGAAGGGAGCTGAATGGAAGGTCTTCCTGTGGTATAAATTTTAGTTAGAACGTCATCTACTAACTTATATAACCTTGATAGTACTTCTTTTCTATTTAAATCATCAATCTTTACTACATCAATTGGAAATTCAATTTTTGTCTTTACTTGCCCTTTTTCTATATATTCATTAAACAAATCCTTAGCTGCTTTTAAGTCAAAACTTTTCTTTTTTTGTTTTTGAGACATATTTTTCCCTTTATTTTAATTTCCATTGTTTCCTACCCATTTTTGCCTCAACTAACACCTCTCCCTTACGCTCCAATTCTTTGAGTTTCAGTTGAAGATATCTTGCATCCATCATATCTTTTATTTTTAATTTAAAAATAAGATGTTTTATAGTTTGCCATTCATCTGTTAACACATTTAGTATTCTATCGGTGGTTATAATTGGTAGCGTTGTTTGAGTTGATTTTGGTTTTGAAGGTGTTGGTTGAGCTTTAGATCTTATAGATGTTTGTTTTACGGGTTTAGGTTTTAGCGTAATGATTTCTGATACTTTAGGTTTAGGTGCTTCTGGTTTCTTTGAAATTTTTTCAACAGTAAAAGAGTCTAGTATTTTATCAATTATCTCATTTTTTCTTGCTTTTGAGAGTATTTCAATTTCTTGTTCTTTACAATAATCCTTAAGGTCTTTAATAGTCCAATTAATTAAGGTCTTTTTAGAAACTTTTTCTTTTTTAGGCTCAAGTTTCTCAATAATTACTTCCTTTTTAGGGGATACTTCTTTTATTAGAATCGGCTCTTCCTTCACTTCTTTTTCTGTTTCCACTTTTTTAATCTCAGGTTTCTCAGGTTTTAATTCTAGATCAATCGTAGAGACAGTTTTTTTTCCAATTGCTTCTCGCATTAAATTTATCAATTCTTCAAGTTTGAGTTCTGATTTATATTTACTCTCTCCTTTAGATGCGATATTATACACACTTTCGGCAAAAATTGGGATATATTTTTCAATTAAACTAGCTCTTTTTTCAATTTGACGGAGATTTGCTTTTCTATTAAGATAAATTCTTATTCTTCTTCCTATTGATTCAAGACAGAATTTTATTTCTTTAATTAAATCTTCATCTTCAGCTAATGCATTTTTCGATTGGGATTTAAACATAAGATGTACAAATGGTCCAGAAACATTTACTAGCAATTTAATTGGTCCCTTTGGTAAACCATTATCATATGTTTCAAGTTTATAATTTTTCCAATTTACTGATTGAACTGCTTTTGTTATAGCACAGTCTGCACTATCTCTTAATTTAGGTGTTCTATTCACAAATCTAGATAATACATCTCTTGAACGTTTTGGAACTTCAATGTTTCTTGAATAAGCTATAACAGCTTCCACGACATAAGCCAATCCCTTTCCGCTTGTTGGTGCTCTAGTTTCTCCTGCTACGAAATCATCATCTTTTGCGTAATTTTCAAAAAAATATTCAAATACTTTTTGATAGCTATCCACTGATTCTACTTCAGAAAAGACTAAAAGATCATTAATCGATTGCTGAATTTGGTGGGATTCTAATTTTTCTTCCACAATATCTATATTTCCTAATATCTCAGAACTTAAATTGAGAATTTCTTCTGAACTTACTGAAATGTTATTAATAATTTCAGTATTTCTTTTAGAATCTTCATCGAATAAAGTCCTTTTCTTATCCTCGCTTATTGTATCCACAGTTTGACTTAGGGTTTCTATTGGGACATCGAAGTTATCAACACCCTCAGAAATTTTTAATCCAATTTCTTTTATCAATGTATTTTCTAATATAGATTCACCTACAGGAATTGCTGTATCTGTTGGGGGTCCCATGTATTTCATTGATTTAAATGCAAGAAAAAGAGAATTAAATTGTTCTTTTGTTAAATCAATTGGTTTTACTTTTGATATCTGAACTTTATTAACTAAATCTTCAAAATCGTTTCTATTTTTAATCTTTTTTAATTCTATTAAACCGTTTCTATTAGATATGAATAGATTGTTTAATTCAAGTTTAATTTTTTCCTTTTCTTTTCTAATTTCATCTATGTTTTTTAACAATTTTTTAATCTCTTTTTCAAAATTCCTCTTCTCTCTTATAGTCTCAACTTTTTCAATGCGCTTATTAAAGGTTTTTATTTCTTCATTAATTTTTTCGTGGTCTTTTTCAAATTTGTTATATATTGAGATTAATTGCCAATATTTCTCTTTAAGATCCTCAGAAGCTATTTGGTAAATTATCAATTTGTCTCTCGGTTTGGCAGAACGACCATAAACTCTTTTTTCCATTACTAGAAAATGAATTTGGTCTGTTTTTTTCTTAGTTTTACTTGCAAAGCCGTCCCTAAGGATCAGAAGATTAAATTTATCTTGGAGATCCCTTTCTGCCATATCAATAATTTGTTTGGCCATTTTTGAACTTATTCGTACAAAATTTTCTTTAAGAAATGCTGAAAGGGATTTGTTTTCTGATTTCGCAATTAAATCTTGGAGATCACCAATATTAACTGATGATGGATGTGGCTTTGCATATTTTGGTTCTTTTGGAAAAGCAGAAGCTAAACGACGATAAATTTTTTCTTTACCATCAGGATCAATGTAAATTATTGTGATATGAGGGTTCATAAAAGCAGATTCTTCAAAATATTTCTCAACATACCCTTTAACATATTTTACATTTAAATAATTCAACTTAATATAGGTCCCATGCAAGAACGGACTGTCAATGTCAGTTGGATGTATTAAATATTTCTTCGAGTTTTTAGATGTAGTAAAAAATTCATTAACAGTAGCATAAATATTTTCAGATGACTTTGAAACCAAGACAATGGGTTTACCAGTTGTATTTTGAGCATCGCTAAAAGCACTTGGTGCTCCAAAACCTTGACTACCCCTTGTCTGTTTTAATTCCATTGATTTTGATGAGGCAAGGTATCTTCCAAATTTTCTTAAATCGATCTTTGACATCCCAGTTCCATTATCAAAAATCTCAAATGTGAAACTCATTACATTTTTCTGACTTATCTCAGAGGTTAAAAATGAAGGTGCTTCATATCCTCTTATACGTACTATAACGATTGGTTCCACATCAATAATATTTTCAACAGGTTTGATGATTTCTTGCATATCATCAATGATTCTTTTTACCTCTTCTTCTATTTCTAATTCATCTTCATCACTTATTTCTCCAGATTCCTCTTCTTTTATTTCCGGTTCTACTATAGTAGTTTCCTCTAAATCCGGAGTCTCTATACCTAACTCTTGCATTAATGTGTATTTTGCTTCATTGTCTAAATGTTGAGTCTTTTTTTCTTCTTTTGCTGCGTCAACAATAGATAATTTTTCTAAGAATAATTCTTGGTCCAAAGAAAACTTAAATTTTGAATCTGGGTTTTGTAATTCTCTCCATTGGAAACTTTCAATGGCATCAAACGCATTATCTATAAACTCCGCACAATATTGAACATGCTTCCAATACCCAAATTCAAACCCAACTAGTTGGGTACGCTTTCGCATAAATTCTGCAATTGTGCCTTGCTTTATCTTTCCTTCTTCTTCTGTTGTAATTTTAAACGCACTCTTCTTATTTTATCTCATTAATCTTTAAAACATAATACATATATAAATACGTTTAGTGCAAAATTTCTGTTATATCATTAAAGATGTGAACTAAAGATCTTGGTCTTTAACAAATTGCATAAACTTTACTTATTTCTTCACTTTTTACTGTAATTAAATTAGTATTTAAATATTTTCCTTAAACAGAAAATTATATTAAAAATTTAATTACTATTGAATAAGAAGTTAACAATCTTACCTACTAATTAGATTTGGATTTTTCAGTTTTTTCCGCTTCTAATGCAACATCAAGAATTTTAGATGCGATAAATCTCTTGGTATTTCTCTCAACATGGGTGATATGTTTTTTCTTATCTATTATATATACCTCGTTATATTTACTGCTAAAACCTATATCCTTTCTACCGATATCGTTCGCAACAATTAAATCTACTTCAGATTTATTAAGTCTATCATATGCTTTATTTATTAATTCACTTCTGGAAACATTTGTTTCTGCTTTAAATGCAACTATAAATAAATTGTAGTCTTTTTTTCTTGCTACATTTATGATTTTTGGTGTAAGCTTCATATTAAGATGTATTTCTTCTACATTATCAGAAGAAATCTTACCCTCAATACATTCTATTGGTTTGTAATCACTAATAGCGGCAGCGGATATAAAAAAGTCATAATTTTTATATGAAATTTCGTCTTTAACAGCTTTAATAAAGTCATCTGTAGATATCACGTGAATTGTTTCAATATACTCTGGAAGTTTAGCTCTACATTCTCCTGCAATTAATATTACCTCAGCACCTCTAGCAGCTGCTTCTTTTGCTAATTCTATTCCCATTTTCCCAGATGACTTATTTGAAACGAAACGAACTGAATCAATCGCTTCTCGAGTTGGTCCAGCAGTAATTAGCACTTTTTTACCTTCATAGTCTTTTTTAGAAACCAAAATGTCAATGACTCTATCAATAATATCATCAATTCTAGCAATTTTTGCCTTTCCCTCTGACATTCTTGGCCTTAAGGATTCAACCCCGTATTCTCTTAATTTATTTTCATTTTCTTTGAGAATTGGATGTTTGTACATGCTTTCGTGCATTGCTGGTACAATAACAATAGGTATTGAAGAGCCAAATGCTGTTGTTGAAACTGTTGTTACGGGTGTATCATCAATACCACATGCTATTTTTGAGATTGTATTTGCTGTAGCTGGGCATATTAAAATCATATCTGCCTTCCCTACTGTTTTTGGTCTATCACCAGCCAAATAAACGTGTTCAACAGCTCCAGTCAAATGGGTAATTACTTTATTTCCTGTTGCCCATTCCATTAATGCGGGATTTATTAGTTCTGTAGCAGCCTTAGACATAACACAAATCACTTCAGCGCCTAACCTCATAAGTTCTCGTGCTACAATTGGAGAAGATATAACTGCAACTGAGCCAGTTAAACATAGACAGATAGTTTTTCCTCTTAGAATAGTTCCCTTACTTTCTACTATATCCTTAGAAGGATGTTGGAAATTATTATTTTTCATATTAGAGAATTTTATTATATTTTTCTCAATTTAACTTTCAGATTCTATTAAAAATAAAATTTATCCAAAATAAAAAGATATTCATACAAAAAAATCTATACCATTATAATTTCTTTGTTAAGATTTAATTATAAATCGAATAGAAATTTAAATTTTCTGATACCTTTATTTCCAATTATTGTAGTGGGTTTTAAATATTTTAAGCGCAACTCTATTACAATCTTTCACAAATTTGATTGATAAATAATGCAAAAGGTATGTGACCTACATATTCATAGTAAATACTCGGAAGGAGCTAGTAAGAATATAGATATTTTTAAAATAGCTTTAAATAGTGAGAAAAAAGGAATAAATATTGTAGGGACGGGAGATTGTTTACATCCTTCCTGGTTAAATGAATTAAAAAACAGCTTAATTGAATATTCTGATGGTGTTTATTATTTACCTAAATTACCTAAGGTATACTTTATATTACAAACTGAAATAGAGTTAATTTGGAAATATAATTCCCATTTGAGAAGGGTTCATTTCCTTATCCTCTTCCCAAATTTTGAGAAATTAGATGAATGTGTTAAATTTTTAATGAAATTTGGTAATTTAATGAGGGAAGGGAGACCAAAAATTTATAATTCTGCGGAGTCACTTATCTTTGGCTTAAAGTCAATAGATAATAGAATTGAAATAATCCCAGCTCATATCTTTACACCTTTTTTTGGTATATATGGAGAAAAATCATTTTTTAAAAATATGAAAGAGGCATTAGGGGGAGGTTTTAGTCTAATCCATGCTATAGAAACAGGATTAAGTGCTGATCCTTTCATGGTAAGGAGCATTTCAGAACTGAATAGATTTACTATTATATCTAATTCAGATTGCCATTCTACATGTTTCCATAGATTAGGAAGAGAATCAAGTTTATATTATTTTAATAAATTAGATTATCGAAATTTTATTGAATCAATTAGGAAAAATAAAGTCATTAAAACATTCGAGTTTAAACCTTCCGCAGGCAAATATTATTATGATGGGCATAGAAAAGAACGCCATGAAAACAAGTTAGATTATTTTTGTAGCCCTAAGCTCAATATAATTAATTGTCCTTATTGTGGTAAAAAGTTAACTAAAGGAGTTCTATCTCGGGTTCTCAAATTAAGTGATCAAAAAATTCCTAAAGATGTAAATTTCCAATATATTGTACCACTTCTTTCTTTAATATCTGTTGTTTTAGGAGGAACAGAATATGATAAAAAGAATTTATCAGTATACGATAGACTTATCTCTAATAACGGAAGTGAATATAATATTTGGGGGGGAAATAGTAATTTTGAAGGGATATCTGAAGATTTAATTAGTGCAATAAATAAAATTAGAAAAGGAGACTTTTGGTTTGTACCGGGTTATGATGCAAATTATGGAAGACTACAATTCAATACCTAGAATTATGCCTTAATAATTCCATCAACGATCTTTAGGCTTAATTTCAATTTCGAAGCGAAATCATGGAATTTTTTATATTTATCTGGTTTAAGAGATAATAAGCTTCCAAAGTGTAGAATTTCCGAGAATTTTTGACCATAGTAAGTTTTTTTAATTTCTGAGATATTATATCGTGGTCCATTACCATCATTAAATCTAGCTATTTCTGTCGATTCAAATTCCCCCTTCCTAATCTTTAAAATATTATCAGCATATTTAAAAAACTGAGTATTCCTTAGTTTCTTCAAATTAAAGATCTCAGTACTTCCGAGATCTCGTTCATTTAAAACTTCTTTTATAAATAAATGGGTTCTACTTAAAAATTTTGTTCTAAATTCGTTTAAACTAATGTCTGGGTAAAGAATATCTTTTAGGATTTCTGAATAAGGTAAGGTTAATCCGCTTAATTCATTCGTTAGATTTAGCAATATAAGGATTTGATCAGATTTACTTTCAAAATCTGACTTTATTTCCTCAAAAATATATTCTTTCTCTTTAAAAATATAATTGAATAGAAATTCTCTAAATGCCTGGACGAACATAGTATAATTTGGGATAAATGATTTATTTAAATTATTTGTAATTATTTCATTAGCGCGAAATGGACTCATTTCTTTATTTATTACAGCTCTTACAAGGGATAAAGGATAATATCCTTCTATAAAGGTCATACCTTTAGAAACACTTACAATGGCATCTTTGAATGAACACTTAGTAATAACATTAACAATTTTAATTATATTGCTTTCAATTTTAACTGGAGTTTTCTTGCAATAACAAAGATCAAATGGTTTTAAATCATGAAATAAGGGATTATTTTGATCTGGTATAATTATTTGAGAACCATAAGCATTCACAATACTGCCTTGAATTGGTTTACTAGCTAAATCCCATTCAATAATAATTACATCTTCAGAATATTTTTGTTCGGCTTCATAGCTAAATTCAATGTTTTTGCTTAATAAAGAGAACCCATCAATCGGATTAATTATATTGTCAATTTCTCCCCAGAATTGAGTCTTGTAGTAATTTACATCCTGAAAAGTACTTAAATTGTCTAAAAACAGTTCTTTCATAATAAAATAATTAATACCGATTTCTGAAGATTTAACTGTTTGTTCATTTAGCCCAAAAAAGCCAATACGAGATATTATATAGCTATACACAGGTTTTTTTAAATTATCATCAAGGTGTTTTACAATATATGCATTTCTTTTTTTTCTAAATTCTCCATTTGTTCTTTTTATATTATGTTTTTCCATTAGTAATTTTAAAAAGGCAAATTTTTTCAAATGTAATTTTTTTTCAAGGTGTTTTATTTCTGTTTTGTATTGCTTATATTCACTATGAAATTTATCTTTAGGAATTTCTATAACCATAAATTGCTTTTTTAAGAGTTTTAATTTATCAATTAAACAAAAACTATCAATTTCAGATAAGAAATAATTTATTAATTTATTTTTTAATGAATTTAGTTGATCCTGAGTAATTATTCCCTTAAAATCAGGATTACACTTAATCAATTCCCTAATATTCTTTTTAATAAGATAGATTGAAAAGTAATTCTCATTAAAGGACGAACTATTAACCAATTTCTTTAATTTATTAAAATAAGGTGCTATAAATGAGATATCCCTAAAATTTAGAATAGAATCTATTGACTCAATTATTCTAAGTATGTTAAAGAATGAATATTCATGAATAACATTTAAAAATTTTTTAATTCCTGCATTAATATATTCACCGAATTTAAAGAAATCTTTTAATTCATTTTCATATCCATGTTTTAAGAACTCAAAAAATTCAATAAATAGATTATTGTCAATTGCAATCGTCAAAAAATTTTCAATAATAGACTCATTATCAAATTGACTAATAATTGCTTTTTTCAAATAGTTTAGCGCTTCAACACAATTATCACTTTCAATGCAATTATTAGCTAATAATTGATAATTTTTTCCCTTTTTTTTAGAGCCAAAATCATCTGACGTAAGAGTGTATCCATCTATATTCTTTAATATTTTCTCAGAATGTTGATTTTTAACGATCGATAACAACTTAATAAAATGGACACAGATCTTTTTATCTCTTTCTGAATGAATTAAAAAGAGAGGGCAATCATGAAAAATTTCATTTTTTTTCTCATTTATTATAAGGTGATATTCACGGTCATTATCCAAGATGATACTTCTAATCTTTAGTGGTTCTTCTCGTAAATAAAAAATATTTATCTTGTTTCTAGGAAATTTAAGAGTTTTTTGATAGAGGCTTAAGCCAAATTTATCGATTATTAAACCTGAAGTTGATTTTATTGTCATTTTAATTTTAAAATCTTGACTTAATTATTTCAGAGATTAATTTGGGAAATTCATTCCAATCTTTCATAGTGAGCAATTGCCCTCCTACAATTTTTACCATTTTATTCGCTTCCTTTAAGCTGTAAGAAGTTTCGGGACAAACTAAAATGAAATCTACACCTAGTGATCTCATTATCCTAAATTCTTCTATTGCATCTTGAAGATCAAAGATTTCTGCATCTGTGAACAAAACATTTAATTTTTCACGTGAATAAGAATGTTCTTTAAATTGTTTATTTGCCCACTCAAGAGCACTTTGTATTTTTGTCCCTCCTCGGGCAGACACAGAAAGGAGTTCATCTGCTAATATTTCTAAATCGATTTTTTGATTAAGTTCTTTTAATACATGTGTGTTAGATTCAAAAAAGGTAATTCCCAACTCGTCTTTTCGTAATCCATAGCATAACATAGTCACACAAATAGCCATATAGGCGAGTTTTTCTCCAGTCATACTGCCTGAGATGTCGAGTTCAAAACATGCAGTTCTAAGACCTTTAGCAGTTTCAAAGACGAAAAAATCATCATATTCAATATGCTCTAGTTTTTTTCCTTTCTCCAATATATTATAAATTGTTTCCTCAAGGTCTATGTTTTCAAAATCGTCCCCGATTGAAAATGGTCTTACTATATTTATCGGTATGGGGCCTGTTGTAGCACTGCCTAAACGCGCCCGGGAGTAATAAATTCCTAATTCAATTAAAACTTTCTTTGCTAATTCTTTAACTTTTTGTTTTGCATTCTCCGGTAATTCTGTTCTGTGCATAAACCATTGTTTAAGTAAATTTTCCCCACCACCTGCTGAAAGACAAGATATCATTTTATCTTGTGCTTCTTTACCACCGATTTGTTGAGCTTCCTTTAAAGCTTCACTTAAATTAAAATTACCTAATGCACCTAAAGCTTCTCTATTATTAGAAGCTAAGGCACTAGCGATTAAATCCTTGAATCTCTCCGGGTTTAATTGATCTTTGATCTGATTCATTAAATTGCTTAATCGCTGAAAATCTGCAGCATTTTTGTCTACTAATTTTTTTAATAATTGATAATTCGGTTCAATTAATTCATAAATATCTTCCTCAGTCATATGGTGTTTCTTACCAATTTTTTCTATATCTTCTGATTGTGGGTTCAACCCGATCTTTCTCAAAAATTCAGTAACATTTTTTAATTGAGACGGAGCTTCACATGATTCTAAAGTCAATTTGGTTAGATTAGGAAGATTTTGTGCCATTTTTTGACTACAATGCAAATTCTGACAACTATTTGAGAGTTGTTGAAGTTGATGTGAGAGGGTTTTAAAAGCTTCGAATTTCTTATTTTGATGCATTGCTTCTTTTATTGCATTTTGAAGTACTTGATTGAAAAGAGAATTCCAAGATTTATTTGCAAATGCACTTTTAGTTAAAGATTCAAGTGAAAGATTCATTTTGAAATCATCTTTTTGTTGATTAAATTTATCTAGCAATGATGTTCTAAGGTTAGTGCCATAATATTGATCTAATGAGTTTGCTAAATTAAAGTTATGCTCAAATGAAGAGTTTTGTAGTGAGTTATTTATTATATCATCTAAATTAAAATTAGGTGCCTCTCCTAATGTTTTAGCAGCATTAAACAATTGATCTAAATTGTGTATTTGATTTTGTAGAGCATTTTTCAGTTTTTGCAAAGAATCCTTAGAGATTGCGTTTGTTTTATCAAGATATTTAATGGTTTGAATTAAATCTTCTAATTTTTCTGACTTAATTAGCTCATCTAAATCCTTAGAAATATCTTTATTAGTAAGAGCTTTACTCGTTAGTTTTTCCCAAGATCGTTTTGAACTTTCTTGAATTAAATAATTTAAACCCAAAGAATTGCCTGCTCTTAAATCCTCAGGATCTAGGGAATTAATTCTTTGAATTAACTTTTTTTGTGCTTCCTCAAGTAATTTGTTAAAGGAATTTATTTCCTCTTTATATAATTCAGAATCATCATTAAAAAAACTCAATGCAGCTTCAATTAGATTTTCATTTCTCCTTTGGTTCAATTCTTCCATAAATTGTTCCATTTCTTCGATCATGTTAGTATCTATTAATTTAGACATTTCGATTTCATCGATTAAATCTTGTAATTGATCTAATTCTGATTTTATTTCTGCATTTATTGTATTATCTTCAATTTCAGTCATTTCGTTGTCTTTAAAGAAAGATTTCATAAGATTTTTTTTGTAATTTGGAAATAAGACCTCGAAAGCAATTTCTTTTGCTAAATTTTGATTATCTGGGAATGATGTAACAGCACTAATCTCAATAAAATCATTTGGAGTTACATTACCCTTACGGTAATATCTGGAAACTATTAATTTAGGAATTGATAAAACTTGTCTTGAAGATGGAATTTGAATGATATCTGGATGATTCCTCATCCTCCTAATAAACTCAACTGCGAATTCACATGGATTCTCAGGAAAAATCCCCAAAAAATTAGCCACCTAGAGTTTTGTGAATAATATTTTCAATTACATTTTCAACTTTTACACCAGGTTTAGGTTTGATACTCCCTAATAAAACATTTTTAGCAATCTCTGATAGATATACGTAAACCGATTCTTTTTCTTTTATTTTGTTTTCTTTTTCAATTTGTCTTTTTCTTCCTAATAATTTAGCCATAGCAATTCCCGCTCTTATTGAAGCAGGGATTTCGATATCAACTTTATTTTGTCTAGTTTCTTTAATAACAGAATAAATTAATTCTAATTCGGATTCTTCTACAACAAATTGTTCGGGCAAATTAAGTCTTATAATGTCTAACTCTGTTGATTTGTCAGGATAAGTTAATTTAATCCAGACTTTTATTCTATCTTTTAATGCTTCAGATAAACGATGGGTTCCTGACAATTCTTCAGGGTTCATTGCACATATAAAAAAAAAATCTTTATCTGCTTTTATCCTCCCTAAATGGGGGATTCCCATGGAGGCTTCTTCTAATGGCTCTAATAAAGTATTTTGAGAGTATTCTGTAGCTCGATTAATT
>JAHLWJ010000273.1 GCA_019057975.1 Promethearchaeota archaeon
TAAATTTAATACCCTTAATGATATTATTAATATCAATTAACCTTTTCAAATTGTTTAGATGGTATCTACTCTAGAAGAATTAAAGGAAACAGCTAAAGATAAGCTACCCAAACATGTTGGTTTAATTATCGATGGAAATCGCAGATGGGCTAAAAGTAGAAATCTTGAGGTTAATTTTGGCCATTTAGTTGGATATGAAAACCTTAAAAAAAGGTTGTTTGATTTCTTTGAAGCAGGAATCCATTATTTAAGCTTATATATCTTATCTCTTGAAAATTTACGAAAGAGAAGTGCTGAAGAGCTTGAATACATTTATAAAATAATGATTAAAGCAGTAGATACAGTAGTAAATGAATCAATTGTTAAGAATGATAAAGTGAAATTTGATATTGTAGGCAGATTGTCCTTGCTTCCTCCTACCGCTAAGGAGAAAATCCAGCAATTAATAAATTTTACTAAGGATCACGATCAAAATTTTATAAACCTCTGTATAATGTATGATGGTCATGAAGAAATTGTAGATGCTGTAAAGAAAATAGTTAATGATGGAATAAAACCAGAAAAAATCGATGCTAAATTGATAAAAGATTATTTATATACAAGGAATTTTCCTGCATTAGATTATATTATAAGAACAGGAATGGACGATGGGGCTAGGATTTCTGGATTTTTACTTTGGGACTCTTCTTACGCTGAGTTCAAATTTAGAAACGACTTATGGCCTGATTATAATAAAGAGATGGTAATTCAGGACTTACTTGATTATACAAAAAGAAGTAGGCGCATGGGAAAATAAATTAGTAATAGCTTATTTTACTCTTAATCCTATTTATATTAGATTAAACCTAAAAATAAATATCAAAAAGATCATTCATTATTAAAAGAGACTTTATTTTTTTGTTTATAATATGTCAAATTCAGCTACCATTATCTCATTAAATATCACAAAATTTCCACAGAATCTTTTAATTCCTGATATGGATAATGATGTTTCACTTCAAGTAATTAACAATTCAGATAAAAAAGAAAATTTTAAATTTGTTTTTGAAGGAGAAAACTTAGATATTAACTTGAAATCACCAGAATTAAAAGATCAAATGGAATTTGCCCCAAAGGAAACCAAAAATATCGATATAAGGTTAAATCCAACCGTTAATGGCTTTGGAAAACTAACTATAAATGCGTATTGGCTAAAAATTGTAGAATATAAAGTTAAAGTGCAGAAAGTTAGAGAAGTAGCGCCCAAAAGTAAAATCCATAAGGCCTTTGAAAATTATAAGTTTAAAGGCGCAGAAAAGATTGATATGATAAATCCAAAAGAGTTCTTCTTAAAGAGGACATTAGAAGAATTACAGAAAGTCGAAGAACAATTAGAAACAATGAGAAATAATTATAAATCAACATTATCCTTAGATTCAACCAGTACAGAAGCATTTTCAAGGGTAACAATTGAAGTAATTGATAAATCTATTAAGGAATTAGCTAAAGGACATCTATCTAATAATAATTTAACGATTTCTTTAGCTCTAGCTTTAGAATTATCAGATCCAAATGAACAGCTCAATTTCTATGTTAATTTAATTAGAGCTCATGCAATAGTACATTTAAGCGAAGCAATTCAGATCGTTAAAGGTTTGAATGATTTAAATCTACAACAAAACCTATTGAAATTATTAGTCTTTGATCAAATATCACAAAATCCGATTCAAGCCTTTAATTTGACTGAAAACATTACTGACTTATCTATAAAAATTAAATTATTATTCAACATCGCAAAAGAGCTAAATAATAGCAATAAATCATCTGAATTGCTTACCGTTCTTAAAAAGATTATTGAAGTTCTTTCTAAATCGACGGAATTTAATAGTGAAGATAAAAAAGACCAAAAGCTTATTTATGAATCTCTTAAGGATGCAATAAATGGAATAGCCGAAATAGAAAGTCCTGGAGCTGCCAATACTATTATTGAAGGAATAAGTAAAATAACGCTTAAGGAAAGAATAGCAAAAGATCTATTTGACATAATTTATGAACTTGTGGATGAGATAAGAACAAAAATAGATTCCGAATTAATACATTCTCAATATTTTCTACTTAATACTTATATTTCAAATATAAATAATGAAATTAAAAGTTTTAGCAGTATTGGTGGAAATATAAGTAATAATATTCTTTCAGGAGATTTCAATTTTAAATTAGTCTTTCTATCTCTTTTTAGTTTTAATTTTAGCATTTTTCCATTTATCGATCGTGTATATAATGACTTAAAATTTAATCTGAAAAAATCAATTGCATATTACATATTCCCTTCTGTCAATAATTTCCAGGATAATGAGTTAACAGTTCTTCAGAGGACATTAAACCAATTTTTTAATAACTTTGCGAATGTACCGAGCCAGCTACTTATATTTAATTTAGATTTTATTCCCTATTTAGGAAAACCAACTGTTATTTTGTCATCCGAATCCCAATTAAATAATAATTTAAAATCTAAAATAGAAAAACTTGGAGATACTGTTAATTTAATTATTGATGATTCGATGTTTAAAGGCGGCAAGATTTTTGACAATTTAAAGAGTATAATTCCACCAAATAAATGTGAGATTTTTAACTTAATTTTATCATATGAATTCATAAACGATTATAACGCGTTTATGACATTAATCCAATCTTTATTCTAAAAAATTAGTAATCAACCAAAATTATATAATGACAATTTATTATTTAGATAATATAAAAGTGGAAAAACAGGGGTAAAGCCTTAATGACGAAAGATAAGAAAAAGAAAAAGAAAAAAAAGAAGAAACCAGAGCATGAAAATAGTACTTTTTCTCAATTAATAACTCGAAAAGGAAAAGCAAAAGCAGGAGCTCCTAAAGGTGTGGCATTAGGCCAATCCATTGATAGAAGTGCGGATAAACTTTTTTTGGGAACGGATTATAAGGAGGTACTTATACCTGAAAGACCTTGGGCTGAAATGTTAGCTGACATCGAGCATTGGACGCCACTACCCTACACACATGGTATAGAAATGGAATTAATCATAGCAGATGACAACGGAAATTATCCACCTGGAGAGGAAATGGTTTTTCGGATGAAAGAAATTGTAAAAGATGCTATTAAAATTTTGGATGAAGTTCTCTATGAAGGTAGAAGTGATTTTCTTCCAGTACCAGATTATATTAGGGAGAAAGTCTTGGCTAGACCTTGGGGGCGTGATGATCTTGAAAAGGGATATGCTATGGATATACGCTATGTTTTGGGGGATACTTCTGTTGATATTGATACATTTGCTAGAGATGGAAATGTAACAGCCATCACTTATATTTTGGAGCTTGTAACACCACCCTGTGTTTATGTTGAAGAGCTAGCATACTGGGGGAGTACTCTATTTTTATTAGCGAAAGCTACATTACCAAGAGATTTACATATAATCGCTTCTGCTATAAATCCCGCAACAAAGGAATACATGAGAGGGGTTTCTCAGGCGGACCACAGTCATATTGGCACCTTTGAATCAGAATTAGAAAAGGTTCAAGCTTACTGTATGATTCGTAATTTCATCCCTCATATTATTGCTCTTACATGCAATTCACCCATAATAAATAATAAGCCGACAGATGTAGTTAAGATTATAAATAACAGAATAACTGCGCCTAATTGCGTTAGGTCATTGAGATTAAAATATAACACCACAATGTTAAGTGGGAATGATCCACAGCATTATATTCCATATTTAACTGATCTTAGTGAGAATTCTATAAATTATTTTCTACAGATTGTCCAGAAAGCAAGTCTTGAGGATGGACGCTTCCAAGACGTGTTTCCTGTGACAGACTTCGGAACTATAGAGGTTAGAATTAGCGATGCGCAGATATCAATATGTCGTAGAATTGGGGTTGGTATGTTGATTCAAGCTATGTGTTATAAAGCTAGGAAATTACTTCAAGATGGAAAATGGGTGCCTGATGCTGGTTCAGAAACTATAACGTATAACCGGAAAGGAGCCATTGAAAGAGGATTAATATCTTTGTTTAGACCTCAAAATGTTGATCGTGAAAAACTTTCACAATATGACCCTACATTCGCGGAACAATATTTAGGTCCAGTAGATCAACCTATAAGGTATATGATGCAAGCTGTTCAAAGGATGTTCTTCTATTTGAAAGATGTGTTAAAAGAATTAGGTTTTTTATATTCTCCATTTATGAAGCCTCTATTGCAATCAGTTTTTGGTAGTGTTTCTTATGCGGAGCCACCAATAACAGAAGCAGAATATCAACTTTCTCTTTATGACTATAAATTAAAAAATGGAGAAGATCCCAGCATATTATATGATTTAATATATTTTACAATTCAATATTGCCAGGATCCTCTAAATAATCCTCTTACTGGGGTATTAACTCTTCCTAAAGAAATGAGAGATTAACAATTATATAAAAAAATTAGACGAAAATTTATGTTAACAAGTACAATAGAACAAGACGGAAAAAAACGGGTAGAACACATATTTATTATTGATGCACACTCGCATCTAGGTCAAGATGTGGATGGTGCTACAATGATGAATCCTTTGGCTCCAGGCGCCGGAACCTTTGATTTTTGGGGGAACGTCCAAGGGAGAATTAAGGCAGATTGGGAAAAAACTGGTGAACAATCTTTCACTACTTTCATGGATGGAAAAAGTACTAAAATCTCATGGTCTTTTACTCCTTATCCTTTTACGGATAAATTATATATTGCTTTAGAAAAGCTTGGAAAAAAGCATTCTGATTTGAAAGAGAAATCAAAATTTTATTCAATGATAGATCAAGGAGTATGCTTTCCTTTTCAGGATGTGTTTCGTGATAAGCATCCAGAAGCGCTATATCGAGCAAGCAATATCAATGTTTCACGCTTTACGACTAGATTTCCTTTTTCTATGAAACTCATCGGCTATGGTCGTTGTGATCCGATGGAAGGAGAAAAAGCGGTTAATGAAGTAAGGTACGCTAGAGAAGTATTAGGACTTCGTGGGTTAAAGCTTCATCCACGCTCCGAAGGATGGATTGATAAAATTAGTTCAGAAAAGGCTATTCAAGTCCTTATAGAAGCAGCTTCATTTTCTATGCCTGTGATTTTTGATACTCGAGGAAGAGGTTCAATATTACAAATTGCTCAATTAATTGAATCAACTAGAAATATATTAAAATCAAAATATCCTGATTTAGTACCCCATCTTAAAGTAATTATTGCTCACTTTGCTCAAGGAAATATTGATGATTATGATGTTTACAATGCAATAGTTCAGCCAAACACTTATGGTGATCTTTCAATGTTGCATGGTGCGGGGGCAGGCAATTTTTTCGAGAGTTTCCGAAAATGGTTTAAATCAAATAGTAAAGAAAGAGTAGATAATCGAGATTGGTCAGAATATCTCCTTTATGCTAGTGATTATCCCTATTTTGGGGATGTTCATTCTCAGAAATTGATGAAATATATTATTAATAAACAATTTTTTGATACTGGTGGAACCATACAGGATGTAAAAAATATCCTTGGATTAAATCAGTTAAAAGTTTTACCGGAATATAGTGTTCCTCAAAATCAAAAGGAATTAAAGAGTCCACCGAGTATAACAGTTTCTAATCCCAATTATAAACTAAATAATGAAAGTACCTTTCAAACTATGATAAATTCTTTAGCTAAATTAATCATCGACAATCATATTGATATTAAAAAATTTTGTTTGCAATTTAAAGATACTTGGGCAGTGTTTAACGATGATGTATTGTTAACAATCGTATCAAATAAAAATAAACAAGAAAGAAACATATTACTGATGAATTTAATAGAAGACCAAATTTCAATTTTTGCTCCATTACAATCAAATATGGAATGGAACAAATTTGGATATAAATATTTCAATCCAAAAGATCGTACTTTCTTTGCTTCAGTGTTTAAGCAAAACTATTTAGCAACTGATGTTGTAAAAACAGTAGAGACTTTTTCACATATTTACACTTAAATGAAGGGATCTTAATAGAAATTATCATACTTATACTCCTTAAAAATTTTCGAAATTAGAATAGAAAATATCTTAGAAAATATAATTAATTTAAGTTGTTATTTCTTGTTGTTATTTACAATTATTCGAGATAAATATTTTTAAAATTAAAAGTCATATAAATTATATAG
>JAHLWJ010000274.1 GCA_019057975.1 Promethearchaeota archaeon
AAATAGTAAAACCAAATAAATTAGCTCTTAAAAAGAAAGAAAAAGAGGAAAAGGACAGATTATTCATGGAAGAAAGTCTAAAATGGGTCAGACAGAATCTGGTTCAGAGATTTGAAATGTAATATATTAAATAAATGACCATCCCCTATGTAATTCTCTGCTGTAAATAATTTTATTTTTGTATTGCATAATAATAATTTTATGTTATAATATTGTTATCATATGATAACAATATTATTTAAAATAACTTTACCCGCGAGGAGGTAAATACTTATGGTAAGCGATAATAATTTCAACAATTCAAAAATAATAAAACGTAAAGCTATTTATCGTATAAAAGGTGAACCTATAAAAATATTAGAAGAGGTCCGAATCAATCTTAAAAATAATGAAGATATTTTTGATGAGAAATTAGAAGATAAAAACTTAGAAAATATTTACAATCTATATAGAAAAAAACACTCTTTATTAACCCCCAATAGAATCAAAGAAACAAGAGAAAAATATGGGGTAAGTCAAAGGGCTTTCTCTCGAATATTAGGTTGGGGAGAGGTAACTATTCATAGATATGAAACTGGAGCTTTACAAGACCGGTCTCATAATGATGCATTAGTTCTATTGGAAAATCCTGATAATATGAAAATATTATTGGAAAATAATAAAAACAAAATAAATAGAAAAGATTATATAAATATAAAGGAAAATCTACAAAAATTAATGAAAGATGATATTGATAAAACATTAGAAGAAAATATCACAAAAAAATATTTTAATGAAGTTTTAGACGAATATTGTGGCTATTCTCAATTTAATTACGAAAAATTTGTTAATATGATTTTATTTTTTGCTGTCAATATAAAAAGATTATTTAAAACAAAATTAATGAAATTACTTTTCTATTCAGACTTCGTTAATTTTCGTAACAATACTTTGTCTATTACTGGATTAAAATACATTAAAAATCATTATGGTCCTACTCCTATAAAGTACGAACTCTTGCTTGGAGAATTATTTGAAAAATATATAACCTATCAAATTGAATATGTTAAAACTTCTAAAGATAATGTTGAAGAATACGAATTTATAAAACCTCTTGAAAAACCGACCATGGGTATTTTTTCTCAAGAAGAGATAGATAGTATGGAAAAAGTACTAAATACTTTCAAAAACCTTACCTCTGAAAAAATAACCCAATGTTCCCATAAAGAAGAAGCCTGGACAAAACCAAAAAATAAAGAAATTATTAGCTATGAATACGCAAGAAATTTAACTTCTATTTAGTTGAATATAAAAATTATCGACTATTTTTCCTATTTTATTATTTTGTGAAGCTGTGAAGCCTAACCCCCTTCCTTCTTGGTATAAAATCACTTCTGTTTATTGCAGGAAATTTAATTGATTATGTCAAACGAAACGTCCCCTTGTCGTTACGAAATATGCTCAATACTAAAAAATGAGGCCTTGAAAATCCACTTCCTCTTCGTTTTTAGGACGCTCTTGAAGGGGTTTTCTACTACTATTTTTTAATTGATAAATAAGCGGAAATAATTTTTCTTTATAATTTGCTACAACGAACAACTCCCATGTTTTATATATTATTCTACCTAACATAACTTTATGTCAAACTGAGATCCGCCCCATTATTCTACATATATCCATTTTATCTAACTATATTTATCCAATTGTTTGACTAATTTTTGTAATATAAATTCATCGTTAGAAGTTCTATATAATCCTTGAACATGTATCCCATGCCTCTCTGTTAAAATATTTTCCTCTTTTAAAAAACTCATAAAATTAAATCTAAAGAAAATTCCAATAATATTTGGATGACTGTAACTATGCCATATATTTTGGTGTTCTATTACAAAATTATCTATTAAATTGGCTTCTTGATAAAGTAAAGCAGGTTTATTCTCTGCGAGTAATATTTTACCTATAATATTTTTTTCTTTTCCAATAACCTTATTTAAAGAAACCGCAATAATCCCTCTATCTTTCTCATCTTTTAATTTATTTTTTAATTGATTATATGCCTTATCCATATTATCCTTAACACTGTTATTGGATAAAGGTCTTTTGCATTCAATATAGAATTTATAAGAATTAAACTTAAACTTTACATCGTCAAATCCTTCTACTTTTATTTTACTTCCTAATAATAAACTTGCCATTTCAAGTTCAAATAATATATTTCTTGCATGATTATCTCCTTTGTTACCAACTTCATCTTTTTTTAGAAATGGTCCCAGTAATGAGTCTTTAATTTTTCTTTTTGGTAAATGATTTTTGTCAAATTTACTTAAATTTCGGTATATAGAAATATAATCCATACAGGTAGAAAAAGTTTCATTAATTTCTTCATATTTCATTTCTTTATTAATATTGTTTATATTATTATTTTCATAATAATTCTTAATAACCATACAATTATTTTTGGATTTTTCAAATCTCGTATCCTCTGTTTCTATACCAATTGATTTTAACCATTTTTGTACTTTATTCATATCTTTAAGCAATTCTTTATAAGTACTTTTTTCGATTTCTTCCATTTTATTACTCCTTATTAATTGTTAATTCCAAAAAGCTCTTCAAGAATTTTTTATTTTCTTTAATCTGAATGTTGATGATGGGGTCAGGTGGAACGCCTGATTTCACCTTCTCTTTTGCTTTACCTTTGTATTTTCGTATTGTATTCTATTTCCTCATCTATAAATCTCCTCAGAGCAGGTTCGCAATTCAAATAGTCAACAAGAAAAACCTTCAGAACAGAATCGCTTAGATACCGAGTAATCAAGTCAGAAAGCCGAAAAATATACTTACCTAAGTCATTCTCTTTTATGGATATGGCTGCAATCTCTTTCGCAATAAAATTAATTACAAGCGTATTTTGCCCTATAAAAGAGAATCCAACTATCTGGTCTGAATCAAACTCGACTGAAAGTTCATTTTTAGCGTCGTAAATTATTTCATATTGTCGAGACCAATTGTGAAATTTTTTATAAGTATCCATCAGGAATTGAAGACTAATAGACTGTAAAAAGGGGAACTCATTGGAATGCTCTTCAATTATTCGACAGCATGTACCTATAAAGAAACCGGTACGTTCATCTAGAGTTACAATTGATGGAATAGTCTTCTTGTCCTTTATCATATCTTCACCTAAACGGTGATAAATATTAACATACAAACACAATATATCCACATGGAATTGTCTTGCTACTCTTATATCTTGAAAGTAGTTGGGGAATTGCTTTATTAATAATTTGGTATTTAATGTTGCTTCTTTTGAAATAAATTGAGCCGCCAAAAATATTGAAAGTGATTCTTCTTGCTTTCCCATTTTTTTTATTCTCCTTTCTAATTTTTTAAATTTCCGCCGGAGTTTACACTTGCATCCAATTTCGTAAGTGTAAACTGCAGTGAGTGTCTGGTACAGGAGACGGTTTTTTCTCTGTACCACTTTCGTTTTAGATAAAATGGCATGAACAACCGTCCCCTTGACATTTTCGAATTTACATTTCCACGTTTTAGATTTTGTGAACTCGTGAAGCCTGACCCCTATTTCTCCTTCCAAGTTTAGAGCCTTCTTCATTATTAGAAAATTCATTAAATAGTTTTATACTAGAACCCCCCTTACCCTTTGTAACATTCTTCTAAATATAAGTAGTATTTAATCTTCTTTATTTCTTTTGACAATTATTTTTTTAACCTTAAATAGTAAAAATTCAAAAAGGCAGCAGGAAGCTGAATAAAGAAGCCACACATACCAAGTTTTCCCCCAGTCAAAAGGGTTGTGAGTATGAGAGGTAATTGTTGGTGGTCCATATCTATATTTATCAAAAATTGATGCTCCTGGGGATCTCCGAGGGTCGTTTTCTGAAACTATTTCCATCACACTTGTAACTCCCAGGTTATTTGCAATTGCTAAAGCAATAAAGAAAAAAATTATTGGCACAAAAATTGCCAAAATTAATTTCTGTGTTTTATTCACTTTTTAAAATCCTCCTTTAATTGTTTCAAAATCTTATAAAATATTTCTAATAAGGATCATGGGCAATATTTTTTTACGTCTTGCTATTTATCTCTTTAAGCCTTCCGGAATCAATCCATTCTTTTATTATTTCTCTCCTCTTTTCTTCCAGGGCAACCTCAAGTAATTTTTTTAATTAGGGACATATCCTATTTTTATAATATATAATGAAGAGCTCTCCCTTTTCCTTGAAATTTTAGGGCCTGCAATTCAATAAGCTTATTTATTTCATCCAAGGCAGCACGATTAGAAAGCCTGAACATCTCTCTTACATCCAGATTGGTTATTTTGCCATTTGATTTATAAATACACCCTATTTTATATTCGACAAAAGTTTTGGAAAATCCTTTTTTTAAAGAAAAAGTTATTAGTTGTTGGTTTTTTGTTATTGGATAAAAAAGGAAAGATGGATTCCCATTTTCATGGGAATGACAAAAAGAAACGTGGGAATGACATGAGAGAAGGGGGAAATAAATTTGTATTAAAATGTTTTAAATAAAAAGGGTTTTTTGTTTTAAATGGCGAATTATAATTATATAGATAATAGAGGAGATCGGGTTTGATAAATCAAACCCCTACATTAACTCATAGACAGGCGAGACGCCTATCCTCCAGGTAGAGGGATGAGCAAATGAAAAATATTGAAATAGAAAAAGATCCGGAGTTAGAAAGTTTAATAACTAAATGCAAAAAGAAGGGATTAAAATTCGGCCTGGCTTTAGGAGGTGGCTCAGCCCGGGGATTGGCTCACGTGGGGGTCATTCAGGTTCTGGAAGCTTATCATATCCCCATTGATATAATTGCCGGCACCAGTATTGGTTCAGTGGTGGGTTCTCTTTATGCTGCTGGAGCTTCTATTGACCAATTGGAAGAAGCTGCTCTCTCGATGAAGAAAAGTAAAACGCTTTTTTTAATAGACCTTGCCCTTCCTCATTCAGGTCTGATAAGTGGTAAACGAATAGAAGAAATGTTAAGTGATTTAGCTTTAGAGGATAAAACTTTTGATGACCTCAAGATTCCCTTCGCAGCTGTAGCTACCGATGTAGAAAGTGGAGCGGAGGTGATCTTGAATCAAGGGAAAGTAATAGATGCAGTGAGAGCCAGTATATCTATCCCGGGAATATTTACACCGGTAAAATATCAGGGTTATTACCTGGTAGATGGAGGAGTAGTAGACCCAGTCCCGGTGGATGTAGTTCAGAAGATGGGAGCCGATATTATTATTGCCGTCAGTCTGGCTAGAATAAATCTTTACACTACTGTCTTGATGATTGATAAAGAGACTGGTCACTTAAAAGAGGTAGAAAATTTAGAGGATTTAAAAATAAATAAAGAGGAAAACCCAAAATTCAAGGATACAGAAAAAATTACTTCTTCGGTTGACAAAGAAAAAAGTATTTTGAAACAAAAAATAGAGCAGGTTAAATCAAAACTTGAAGGTCCTAATATCTTTGAAATAATCAACCAATCCATCGATATTATGGAAGCAAAGATTACCGACCAATGTCTGGAGGGAGCAGATGTAGTTATCGTCCCCTTTGGAATTAAAGAAATCAATCTTTTCGATTTTGATAAGGCAGAAATGCTCATTAAAGGCGGGATTATGGCTACTATGATTAATATACCAGAGATTAAAAGAGCGATTAAAGAAAAGTTAGAATAAAAATAATAGTAATAACGGGAAATGGATTTGTCATATTTTAATAGACAGGCGAGACGCCTGTCCTACGGATAGGGGGAATAATTAAATAATATAATTTGAAATAAACAAGACCCCAAATCTTTTATTTAGAGAGACAGGATACTTATTATATAATTAATGGGGTTAATGCAGTAAATGCCGTGCCAAAAGAAAGATAAAGATTATGATAGCTAAAAAAGATAGTGATTTTTCTTTATATATAGGAATATTCTTCTTCTCTACTTCAGTATTACTCTTTGAACTCTCTCTTATGCGAGTATTTTCTATTCTCCAATGGAATTATCTGGCTTTCATGATTATTAGTATCGCCTTTTTAGGATATGGAGCAAGCGGGACTTTTTTATCGGTCTTTTCTTCGATTCTGAAAAGGGCTGAAGGTAAAAATTTATATAAATATCTCCTCTTCTTTTCCTTGCTATTTTCTTTGGGTTCTT
>JAHLWJ010000275.1 GCA_019057975.1 Promethearchaeota archaeon
TTTGATCTATAAGAGAGCTATTGCTAATAACGGCTATTTTAATCCCTAAAGATTTTATTAATTTGATTTCTTTACCTAAATTAATATCTAAAGTAGGTTCTCCATCGGGTACAAAAGTAAGATAATCAATAGGTTCTCCTTTTTCTCTGCTTTTCTCTACTTTTTCCTGAACTTCATTAAAAATTTGAGAAGGAGAATAAAAGACCTGTGGATGTATTTTCACATTAGAGGTTTTTCCTATCTGACAATAAACGCAGGAATAAGTACATACTTTGGGGGGAATATTGTTTATACCTAAACTGCGTCCCAAACGTCTGGAAGGAATTGGTCCAAAGGTAAGCATAATATCTCCTCTATCTCAATTAATTAGTTAGCTGGTTTATTGGTTAACTAGCTTCAAGTATCCGCTTAATATTGTATCGAGTATATCGGATCGAGTATCGCGTTAAGAGAAAGAAAGGGACTAAATAATATTTTTTTAAAATATTTTTTATCATTCCACACTTAGTACAGAATTCATAAGTACAACACTTAATAAAGATAGATTCCCGCTTTCGCGGGAATGACATAAGATGGGAAAATGACACTGCCCATGTAAAAATTCTATCACCATTATTATAGACGAAGGACCTATAAATTTAGTTAGTTATATTGACTTAATTTTTTCCCAAATATCCTTTATATCTTTAGTCGTTGTGTTAGTGCTATATTCGACTACCGGTAATCCCTTTACCAGGGCTTCGGTTATTATATTATCAAAATGAATTTTACCTATTATCGGTACATTATTTTTTTGGCACCAGTCTTCGATTTTAGCTGAATTTTCTAAATTAATATCATATTTATTTATTATAACTACCGTTTTTACTCCAAAATGTTGCGCTACTTTTACCACTCTTTGCAAATCATGTAATCCGGAGAGAGTAGGTTCGGTTACCACTACAGCTAAATTAGCTCCGCTGAGAGTGGCTATAAGGGGACAGCCGATTCCCGGAGGTCCATCTACAATTATTAATTCCAGATTATTTTTTTTAGCAATTGTTTGAGCATTCTGACGTACCAAAGTAACTAATTTTCCTGAATTTTCTTCCGCAATACCCAATCGAGCATACACTAAAGGTCCATATTTTGTCTCAGAGATATACCATTCTCCGCAATGATTTTCCTTCATTTGAATAGCCTGTACAGGACAAACCAAAGCACACAAACCGCATCCTTCGCAAGAAACTAAATCAATTACGGTCTGACCTTTGATTGTTTTAATGGCATCAAAACGGCAGACTTCCTGACATCGACCACAATTAGTGCATTTTTCTAAATCTATGCTGGGAATTATTCCGGCATAAAAATCATTTTTTTCTTTTATTTCAGGATGGAGTAAAAGATAAAGATTGGAAGCATCTACATCACAATCTCCCATAACCTTATTTTTGGCTAAAGCAGCTATGCTTGCGGTAATAACTGTCTTTCCTGTTCCGCCTTTGCCGCTTATTATCACTATTTCTTTCATTTAAAAAATACCTCGATTCTTATCATTACAAATACAGAAAAATATTAAATAATTTGTGCGATTTTTTGAAAAAGCTGGATAAATTTCTGTTCATAGGCAGAATTTACCTTCACTATTGGAATACCTTTAGAGTAAGCAACTGCAATCTCTTTATCCAAAGGAATGGAGAGTAAAATAGGGATATTATTTTTTTTACAATATTCTTCTACCTTATGGTCTCCGATATCACACTTATTTAATACTACACCATGAGGTATCTTTAATTTCTGAAGCACTTCCACTGCTAAAATAAGGTCATGTAACCCAAAAGGAGTCGGTTCAGTAACCAATATAGTATAATCACTATCCTTTATAGATTCGATGACCGGACAGGAAGTACCCGGAGGGGCATCAATCAAAGTGATGTGATGGTTTACAATATTATTATCTCTATAATCTTTTTTAATTTTCTTTTTAATTTTTTTTATTATAGGAGGAGCCATCGGTTCTCCTATATTCAAACGTCCATGCGTAAAGTTAATAGATCCTGCTTTGCCCTCTTCTAAAATTCCTATTTCATTCCCCTCTTCACTAATTGCCTTTTCCGGGCAAAATAACGTGCAAGCCCCACAGCCATGACACAGCCCGGGGAAAACCAAAACTTTATTCTTAGTAACTGCGATAGCATTAAAAACACAAACTTCCGTACATTTACCGCAATAATTGCATTTTTTATCGTCAATTTTAGGCACAGGAATCTCTACTGATTCCGAACTCGTTATAACGGGTTTTAAAAAAAGGTGGGCATTAGGCTCTTCTACATCACAATCTAAAAATTTCACATTTTTTCCTTTATCTTTTGCTAAAGCCAAAGCAAGATTAACGGCAATAGTTGTTTTGCCAGTCCCACCCTTTCCGCTCGCTACTGAAATTATCATTTAGTTTAATCCTTCCCTTTTATTCTATTGTCTTATCATCATAGCTCCACACTTAGAGCATTTAATACTACTGCAAGGAACACCTACTTGATGAGGAACTATAGCACCACAAGAAGAACAAACACAATTACCCCCTATTCCAATTCCTCCGCCTCCTCGGCGTCCCTGTCCGGCACCTCTTCCCCGGCCAGTTCCCGGTCCTGCTCCTGTTGGTCCAGTACCATCTCCTCTTGGCATCTTTTTTACCTCCTTATTTCGTTGATTAGTTATCTGGTTAATTAGTTATTTAGTTACTTGATTTGCTTTCATAAATTTTTATGCTCTAATATAAATACTTATTTTATTTATTCTAATCAATGCTAATATAAAATTTATATTTATATTTCTATATTTTAAATTTTTTTTAATATTATCTCTGCTTCTAATGAAGATGAGTATCTTCTTCGGAGTGATCACATTCTTCTTTTTCTAAGCCATAACCTTTCCCTGCGCCAGGTTTACAAAGTGATTCCCCTTCTTTTAACTGTCCCTTTACAAATTTTTCTATAACTTCTTCAATCTTTCCAGTTACGCCTATTACCGGAATAATCTTTTTTTCAGCAAACAATATCTGTGCTCTATTTCCCATACCTCCGCAAATTATATATTTTACTCCACATTCTGCAAGAAAATTTGGTAAAAATGCAGGTTGGTGTCCAGGATTATTTATCTCTTCTACTTTTAAAATTTTCCCTTCTTCAATCTCAGCAATAGTAAAGGTAGGACATCTTCCGAAATGAGCTGACACAAAACCTGCATCGGTTGAAATTGCTATTTTCATTTTTTACTCTCCTATTTTTTTATTTTATTAAATGCTTAAAATATTATCCAATCATATAATAATGCTTTCTTATTTGAAAGTGAATAAGACACGGCACGCCGTGTCTCTACATTGGAGCGTATTACAATATACCCCTACACCCAATTTTTTATCTCTAAAGCTTTTACATTTAAAATATACTTTGCTACTTTCCCTGTTTTATACCTGAATGGGCGGAAACATTAGCTTGTGAAACTGGTTTAAAACCACCAGATTTAAATTTATCGATAGCCCCTTGGACTGTACCGGTTACTCCAGTTATCACTTTTATACCTGCTGCTTGTAAAGTCTGAAAAGCATTAGGTCCACAACTTCCAGTTAATACTGTTTCTACTCCTTTATCAGCCATTATTTGACCTGATTGTATTCCTACTCCTCCCATTCCCTGGGCACCGGTATTTTCTATTGCTTCAAATTTATTGCTCTCAGTATCAAATAATATAAAATAATGGCACCTGCCAAATCGAGGGTCAACCTTATCCTCTAATTTTGCCCCCATAGAAGTAATTGCTATTTTCATTTTTAAGTCCTCCTAAATAAAAATAAAATTTTATAGTATACTATAGTATATTAACATAAAATTATACTTTCTTAAATTTTTTAAATGATTTTTTTATTTATAAATCACTTGCTATCTAAGCTTATAGCTAACATCACTTATTTGTTTTAATTAGTATAAAGTATATAGATAAAATGGGGCAGAAGCTTTACCATAATAAGGATATCCCATAGCGTAGGGATTAACTCCTAAATTAGACATCATTCCTCTCCAGCATGGAAACCAGTTTAAGTTAGAATAATAAGGATAAGGTAAACTTCTTCCAAGCCAACCCCGGAAAGGAAATCTTCTTCCATAAGGTCCATAAAATCCAAATCCTCTACCAAATCCTCGTGGCATTTAAATTCCTCTCCTTATCTTTTTAATTTTTTAAAACAATAATTTACTTTAATATTAATTTTTTCTCTACTTATTTTCACAGCATCTCTTAGGGTCACTGCAAGGATTAGTCATCCCACAACAACTAGCTGAAGATGATGACTGACTGAGATAATCGTTGTGATAAAAACCCGATCCTTTGAGAATAAAATTGGTATTTTTACTAATAACTCTTCTTACCTTTCCCTGACATTGAGGACAAACCTTTATAGGCTGGTCATTTATACTTTGTCGTTTTTCAAATTTATAATTACAATTAGTACATTCATATTCATAAACAGGCACTCGTATATCACCTTTCTTCCGTAATTAAACGCTAATAATAGACACCTGATAGAAGGATAAATTTATCCTTCTATCAGGTGTAAAAGCAAGAATTTTATTTCTCCTTAGTTTCTTTTAATTCAGAAACACGTTTGTTAATTTCTTCAAGTTGCCCTTTTAAAACTTTTGCTTCTTCAGCTAACATCTCCATCTCTTGTTTAGGTTCCACAGGGGGTTGATAAAAACCACTACCTCCATATACTGGAGGAGCATAAGGTATAGGATTAACATACCCAGGCACAAATCCTCTACGATATCCTCTCCCTAATCCTCTACCATAGCCAAAACCCAATCCCAATCTACCTCCGTAAGGGTTCATAAAACCAGGTACAGAATAACCAGCACAATATCCGGCTGCTCTCCCAGTCATAGGACCTAATCCTCTTGGCCCAGTTCCATCTCCTCTTGGCATATTTTTCATCTCCTTTCTATTTTTGTTTTTTTCTCAAAATATATTTCTTATAATGATAATCATTTTCAATAAAATACATTAAAAAAATTTATCTATTTTTCTTTATCTGAACATTCATCACACAATCCATAAAATTGAATAGTGTGATTTTTAATTTCAAAATTATATTTTTTAGAAAGTTCTTTTTCTGTTTTTTTAAGTAGTTCTAACTCTTCATCAACAAAATCCGTATAATCGATTATCCGACCGCAATTAGTACATATTAAATGATGATGGTGTGATGGTTCTTCTGGACCTCGTGATAATTCATACCTTGCTCGTCCATCACCAAAATCAAATTTAAAGACCAAGCCCATATTAACTAATAACTCTAAAGTTCGGTAAACAGTAGTAAGACCAATAGCCGGATAAATATTATGTACTTTTAAATATATATCCTCTGCGCTTAAATGTTCTTTTGACTCATCTAAAACCTGTAAAATAATTTGACGAGGAATAGTAATCCTATAACCACAGCCTCTAAATTCACCGTGCCACCACTTTGCTGGTCCTTTGCCCCATCTTCCCGGCATAATATTAGCCCTTTCTTATTGATAATGATTACCATTAACATAATATACTAAATAAATTCTTTTGTCAAATATTTTTAGTACACTAAAAGCGAAAAGCGAAAAACCAAAAACCATAATTCAAAACCTATATAGCGTGGAGCGTACAGCGTATAGCGTATAGTTAAAAAATACACTAATATGCGTAATATTTAATATTGGTTGACTGACTAATTAAATTCATATTGAGTAAAATCATACAGAATTTTTAGCTCACAATATATACAAATATTGTTTTTAAGGTAAGGGTCGAATTTATCCGACCCGAAACGGGTTCGATAAATCGAAGCCCTTGACAGGCGAGACGCCTGTCCTACGATTAGTGGGCTCAATGAATTGAGCCTCTACACGCTATATATTCTACGTTAAAGTACGAGATACGAGATACAATTCACGAGATATGAATTTGGATTCTGACTCCTGGCTTCTGGATTCTTCACTATATACTATACACTCGATACTCGATACTATTTTTTTAATATACAAATCGAGTAATGGTTGCTAAAATAACGGCTAAAATAGAAGTAAAAGCCATAGTAAATAAAGTCCGTTTACTCCCAATTT
>JAHLWJ010000276.1 GCA_019057975.1 Promethearchaeota archaeon
TAATCAAGGATACCTTACCCAAGATTAAGAAACCGAATGATATTTTAAATTATATTATCAAAATATTTTTCTACTCATTTTAAAAAGTATTCGAAAAAATCTATAATATCCATTAATTTGTTAGTTTTTAAATTTAAAACGAATCGTACGGCTTCTACTTTGGCTAATAAAGTGTTATCCAATTCTTTTGATAGTTCATGGATGAACGTAATTGATTTGTTCCCAATTTTTTTTATTCTTGTTTTCACTATCACATAATCACCAAATTTTGCGGAACCTTCATATGTAATATCAACATGTTTTACTCCACATGCTAAGCCATCATGAATCATTTCCTCGATATTTCGCTTATTTTTAATTGAATTCATGAAACTCACAAAACCATCATCGAAATATACCATATAATTCTTAAAATGAACCACGCCCATCGTGTCAGTATCATTAAACCTAACTTTAACTCTTGTAGTATCTGTAGCACTCAACAATTTTTGCCTTAAGGAATCTTTTCTTTCCATCATATGAATTAAACCTTTAAAATAATATAAAGAAAAAAAAAAGAATAAAATTTAGATTTTATCTATTTCTTGCGTACTTTCCTAATTACTAGACCAGAGACAATTATCATCATCAATGATAGGAAGAATATGTTATAACCCGGTATTTCTTCAACCGTATCAGGAATATCTTCTATAGAAAAATAAGCCATTGCAGATATTACCCCTCTATCCCATGCTGGCATCTCAATTGTTATCGTATTTAATACAAAATTATAAGTGACAGAGTCAATGTAAAATTCTGGAGGTGGAGAATCCCATTCATGGGTCCCACTCATATTATAAGCATAGAAGAAGAATATCATTTCAGTAAGATCTATAGATGTGGGGAGAGTTATTGTCATAGTAATATTACCGCTAATTAAATAATGATTGACGAATAGTTGATCAAAGTAAGCCATAGCAGTGCCATTTGGCAACGACACGTTCACAGGATTCATTGTGAAATAATTATAGATTAATGCCGCTTCTGGCACTCCTATACTTACATCAACATCCATACTAACAGTTATTCCTGAAGGAAAATCAGTGCTTAAAGTAAAGGGATTTGATCCCGGAGTGAGTGCTTCATAGAATTTGGGGTAAATTGACATGTAATTCCAATCTGATCCTGGAGTTGGTTGTTTTATCCAGCCAGACATCATTGTTACTCTTCCAGAAGTCTCGTCGAAATAAAAATTTAGCTCTCTATCTAATGTAGAATTTCTAAGTAGTACATGGCCAGGACTATATGTAATAACATCGAAAACACTGCTATAAAAATCAAAGAGACCAGAAAGTTCAGAGCTCGTTGTTCCTTCTGGCATTAATACAGGAGGACCGAATTCAAATTGTAGAGGTGATATTGGCCAATAAATATTTGCTACAGCAAATGGTTGTCCATCATCAAAATCCCAAGAATTTGTAGTAAAATCCCACTCGGATATGTTAGCATAGAGGTAAGAAAAGAATTGATACTCTGGTTGACCAGAAGGTAAGGCTATTCCCATTGGAACAAACATTTCACTCATATTTGCATATACACTACCAATTCCAAGTATGGTTGCTTGTACATCCCGTAATTCATTTTCATTATTTTTATAATAAAGAATATCACCAACATTTACAGACCAATCCACTAAAGTTTGAGACCTTACTTCAAAGTACATAACTTCTTCTTCAGAATTTATATTTAGAAATGATTTTGTAATACCAGTTGTTTTATTCATTTGGATTTCTACATAATCTATGCTTGTGGAATTGCTCAATTCAAACTCAAGCAATCCATTTTCCATAATGTTTATCGTATCATAGCGCATTCCCTCCCAGATGCGAAGTGTATCAAGGTTCCACATAAATTCATAGTCTTCCAGTGGAACATTTATAGGCCAGAGGAGAGGCATTATTGGATCTCCTCCTACTTCATCATAATATTGGGGATAAAAATTATTAGATGCACTTATCATGGTATTCTCTATGAAATTATAATCTGTTCCATTCCACATGAACATATCAGCAAAAACAGCTTGATATACCATATAGATATTATCTTCATCACTAAAGCTATTTTTCGATTTATTAAACAATACCTCATCAAAATGCGTAATATTTAGTATTATTTCATCAGCATCACCCACATCACTAGAACCCATATACATCGTAAAAGGGATTTCATCTCCAACATTAACACCCCATTCGACTTCATCAGTTATGATATAATCAAAGACTTGTCTTATCGTAGCATTTATATAAATTGGGTCGTCTTCCATATATGCCGCTAAATAAGCTTCTCCATATTCCAAGGTTCCATTATCATAGTAACGGCCATCAGAAAAAAATCCATCGGTTGAATTCCAGAAATGTATCCTCTTTAAATCAACATCAAAAGTATAATTATCAAACGCATTAAATGCCATATTTCCCATAGGATAATAAAAGGTTTCGTTTATAATCGGGGCTAATATATCAACTTCTACTCCACTTGATCCATTAATGGGTAAGATAAAGGGTATTCCATTATTACCTGCCCTAATTCGATGTGTGATAGGATCAGTGCTATCATATCCGAAAAGAGCAATTTCTGATGAGTATCCGTCATAATAGGCTTCTAATTCTCCCTCTGTGACATTATAATAACACTGTGTCGCATTAACTTGAGAAAACTCATGTGTTCCTAACCAGTCGATAATAACATCTTCAATAGTTGTAATATTATAGATCCAAATGTCTTTCCACATTGAATATACTTCACCATTGGTAGAATTCGTTAGTATAAATTCACCTTCGAAATATATCTGATCTCCTACATCGACACCCCAATGCCAACCATTATTAGGATCTGGTTCGGGAATAGGTGGTCCAGCTTGGACATTTAAGCTAAAGGAACAAAGTATGATTACCATAGGAAAAAGAATAAGCGAAATTAAGACAAGTGGTCTATTTCTTTTTGACATTTTCATAAATAATCATTTAGATTTTTTTTAATATATATTTTATATTCTTATTTTTAAATAAAATGAATTAAACATACCATAGTAGAATTGGTTTTTATATTTAAGTACACAAAAATGTGAAAAAACAATGATTTATTTTCTTAGGTGCTAGTTTCATCCAGAAAAAGACTTAATTTTTTAATATTTTTAATAATTCATCAAAGGAATCGATTAATAGATCTGGTCTATATTCTGACAAAATTTCCTTTTTACTTACTCCACTTGCTACGCCTATAGTCCAAAACCCTGCTTCGCTACCAGCAGTTATATCTGATGGCATATCACCTATCATTAAAAATTCATTTCTTTTACGATTATTATATGTCTCTAAAGGTGGTTGAAGTGCCATTGGATCTGGTTTTTGTACAGGAATTTTATCACTACCATAAACTCCTTTAAAATAATCGTCAATACTTTCTTTTTCTAAATGCTCCATAATTGTTTCTGTTTTATTATGGGAAACAATAAAAAGATCGTGAGATTTAGCAAGTTTTTTTATCAATGGTTTCACTCCAGACAGTAAAGGAGCATCTTTTGAATATTCGAGATATTTCGAAAAAATCTCCATAGCTATTCTTAATTGTTTAAAATAACTTAATTTTTGTAAGCTAGTTATATGTTTGAAAATCTCATAGGATTCAAGTAAAACTTTTGGTAAGGGGTATCCTTGAATTGTCTCTAACAAAGCCCCGATTTCTTGAATTGTTGTTTCCATATCGACATTAATATTTTTTTCGACAAGAATTTCCTTAATTGATTTTTCAAGTATTTCTCGTATATCAAGTAAAGTTCCATCAAAATCAAAAATTACAGCTTTCAAGGAACCAGATCGGAGCCTTTCTATTAATTGTTGTTCTCTACTCATCGTAGTTAAATTAGTTTTAAAATGAATGGTAGTAAAAAAAAGGATAAAAGCCTTAAAAACTATTGTAGAATAAGTTTAAGTAGGTAATTGTTTTAAAGCACCAAATCCTTGAACAATTCCACATATCAAAAGGGCGTAAATCATGAACTTCTGCCCTGCTACATAAATATATAGACCAATCCTGGTTTGACTATTGGGAGAAAAGGATAGGATTACAAAATATATACACAAAATTATAGCCGATATTGTAAAAATAGTAGCATAAAAATTAGCATAATTGCTATCTTTAAATATTACAATAGCATATAGAATAAAACTCAAAACTATTGAACCAAATCCAATAAAAACAAATAGGTTATGTAGCAAATTAGCGATATCTGAAGGTGTAAATGCAATACCGATATAGGATATCCCAGTAAGAATACCTAAGGTAGAACCAGTAACATAGAATTTTTTTAAGCCTTTAGAACTCTTAAAGAAGCTGGGGAATATAATATAAAATGGAATTTGAAATATGCCCCATATACTTAAAGTAACTGTAAAGAGTATAAACGATAAGGTATTGGAATTTCCCGAATGAGCGACAGTTCGCCCTAAATCACTAAAATAATTATACCAAAATACATAACGAGAAGTAGAAGGATCAATATAAGTCCCTCCTTTGTAAAAAAACATAGCAATTGAAGTTAAAATAATAAATTGAATACAACCTATTATGTTTAAAGCGCAGGACCACTTCTTCAGATTAGTTTTTGAGATCATTTATGGTATCCTCTTAACTTCCTTTAATTTTCTAATAAAAACAAGGTTTATAAAGAAGATTACCATTAAACTTAAAGAGAGAGAAAGATATGCTAATCCAATACTAATATCTGCGATAAATCCAAGAAATAGTTGAGATATAAAATAAGCTAGACCCACAGAACTCTCTGATATACCACTATATTTGGATGTTTTCTTCAATACATTAAGGGAAATAAATAGCTTTGATGCAGCTCCATAAAGTATTCCATAAAAAAACCCTGAAAACAGAAATAAAATAATAAAGAGATTGTATATTTCATTTGCGATGAAAAAAATGAATAAAAATGGATATACTAATAATGTAATTATTGATACTAGTTTTAATTTATTTAACGCCAATAAACTCGCTAAATACATTGCTATAGATTGTGAAGCTACTGCAAAAATGTTGACAAAATACGTACTAGACGGGTGAAATCCTAATAATTCAGATCTGATTGGATAAAGCAGCGAACCATTTCCTGCTGCAAAAGTTGTATAGAGAATAAACAATAAGGGGATAATTACAGGAATATAATAATTACTAATTGTTGTAGAATTTTGATTATTTTCAGGTTTACTAGTATAATAATTGGGATTGTTATTTTGAGTTATGGGGTTAGGAGGGATTGATTCTCGGAGAAATAAGAGTGCGATAAATAAATTCGCTACCAGGAAAATCGGACTGATATAAAAAATGAATCTTAAATCATCCGTAAACTGTAAAATTATTGCTCCAAATAACAATCCAAAGACTGCCGCGACACTCCATGACAGGTTAAATCTTGCCAAATGTTTCGGATGGTCAATATTCGGGTTATCCGAAATACTTGCTATGAGATTTGGAAAAAAAAATCCTAAAATAAATCCTTCAAATAATCTTTCAATAAAAAAAGCAAGAGGATTCAACGTAATATAGAATATTAATTGAGCGCATGCGGCTCCAACCATAGATATAATTACGCTTTTTCTTCGACCCAGTTTATCAGAAAATTTATTTAACAGAATTGGCGAAATACTGTAAGTAATTGTAAGAGCTATAGAAAGCAAACTAATGATTTTAATTTGAACACCCTGTTGGAAAAAATAAATTGGTGTTGCTAGCATAAGAAGTGGACTACTAAAGGCAAAAACAAAAGCTAATAATAGTATAGGCCAGAACCGCCAATTTTGATTGTATTGCACCATCGTTACGATATTTACTTTTTGCGTTAATAGCTCTTTTATCAGATGATAAACCTAAAAATGAATGTTATTTATTAAAGTTAAATTATTTAAATATGAACCTTACAAACATACTTATTTGTCCTTCTCGTAGAAGAGTAGAATGAATAAGTTAAAAACTCAAAATATATTCTGTTATCTAATTAAGATGGATGAATTTTTTATTTACAACTTTTTAATGATGTGTTTTGGATTATCTTCGGTTTTTGTTTTCATAGCGCTATTT
>JAHLWJ010000039.1 GCA_019057975.1 Promethearchaeota archaeon
GACAGTAATGTCATTTAATAGTTGAAAAATAATAATAAAATAATCCATTTTTTTTATTTTATTTAAGATAAATTAATATGTGGAGAAGGATTTTTTTTCCATAGGAAAGTTATCCTATATTTCCTGACATTATTGTCTAAATGCACAAAACTAATGTAAGAGAAAAAAATAATATGAAAAATTTAAAAAAATACACATATGCTATTGTTTCATGTATTCTCATTCAAATAATATTCCTCTCTTCAGCTCAACTAGTAGAAGCAGATACGAGTATCCCCGATAAATTCAACAAAAATTTGAATTTAGATCAAGTTTATATTTATAATGTAACTGGGTTCAATACAACCGAACCTCTCGCATGGTTAGACGTTTACTGGTCAACGAAAGCATTTGTAAATATTACACCTGGTGGTCAGCTTAAAGTAAATTTTACTGGTTTTTATGAAAAAGATCCTTTTGATTTCAATAGCTTTGACAATCCGGTACCATACATGAATATTGAATTCATAGAAAATAGAGCAGGCATTTTCGTTTCAAATACTACACTCTTTAATGTTTCAAATGGAGAAGCAGATCTGAATTTACTCCTTGGATATAATTCATTTAAATCAGGATTTTTAATTCCAATTTCCAATTTCAACAACTTAACGCAACTAGCATATGCCCAAGACGTCCCACCATTCATGAATGCTACAGTATCTGTTCAAGAAACTTCAACAACTATTTCATTTGATTTCAAACAGAAAACCTCCCTGCAACAAGAAACCAAGAGTATATATGATAAAGCTTCTGGATTGCTTATTTATACGAATACTAGTTTTGGGAATTATGCTCTTGAGATGACTTTAATAAATCTTCCAAGTTTTCCTTCTGATTCGTTCTCAATACCATCATTCCATTTATTAATAGTAATAACTATCCTAGGTACAACAACATTAATCAATATATGTTTAAAAAAAATGAAACTTACTAAGAAGTATTCTAAATTTAGAAATTAAATTAAATTTTATTTTTTTATTTATTATATACAATGAGAAAAACACACAGATTTATACTTATAAGCTTTATAGCAATTTTTTCATTTAGTTTTTTATTAATTTTTAGTTTTATTATAGCTCCTCAAATGCAATCATCTATTAATCAAGATATTGGGAATGAAAGAGAAGAACAATTTGAAGTAACAAATGTGACTGTAATAATCGATTATACTGGTGTTAAAAATAATGAATTATTTGAAAATATTAACCTAACTAACTACAAAACAACAGCATATCATGCTCTAATTAACTGTTGTTCTGTTGTTGTCCAATATTATGGTTCTGGGATATATGTTGAAAAAATTAACGGAGTTGGAGTTTGGATGTATACAGTAAATGAAGAGTATCCAAATATACCTTCTAATTATTTCTATTTAATGGATAATGATACAATTAAATGGATACATGTATAAAAATACAAAGAATATTAGAAGAAATTAATAACTCACATCCTTGGTTTGGATTTTCTTTAACAAAGGTTCTATTTCTCTGAAAGATTTTCTAATTTTATGAAAATAATATCCTAATTTATATCCTTTTTTACATCGTGTAAATAACATAAAATCATTATCGGCATCACCTACTAATATAATTGTATAACCCTTAGCACCTCTGATAACTACATCTCTTAGCTCACCTTGTTGTAAACTTTGGCTAATTTTTTCCCCAAGAGAAATCAATGTTGCTGGACTTGCACTGGAGATATCCCAAAAAACATCAGCAGTTTCCGAACTAGCAATTCGTAATCCTGTTTTTGAAACAATAGCAGTTCCTTCTAAATCAGAAGAACTTTCTAATTGTTCTAAGGCTCTCATTAACTCATCTTTAATTTGTTGGCTGATTTCAAATTTAGATTCTTCTACTTTTTCCAATTTTAACACCTCTAATATAATTATAATGATTTTTAAATTTAAATATTTTTTAGATGAAAACTTCTTAACTCTTTTAGATAAACGGGATCTCCCTTTTTTATTTCCATTTCATTAGTTTCTATCCCCACAATAACATTTCCTTTAGTACCAAACGTATTTAAAACTCTTGTAAAAGGATATTCCAATTTTTTGCCTACAATCTTTTTAGCACCTATAGCACTTTGAGCTAATCCTGTACAGATTATACCTTGAGAATGTTCTGCGTTCTTAATAGTTCCCTTTTTAACTTTATATTTATAAAAAAGTGGAGGATCTTTATGAGTTTTTAATATTTTTGCTGATCCTAAGATTCTAAGAGTTGTAGGGGGTAAATCTAATCGACTTATAAGCATTACCATTCTTTCTTTTCTTATTAAAACCTTTTCTTTCAATATCATTAACGCATTAAATCCTTTTTCTTTATTCGAAACAGTAAATTGAATTTTTTTACGATCTTCCTCATAATAAGGATAAATATTGCCTACAGTAGTCAACATACCAATCGTAATATGAACTTGAGTTCCAAAATGAGTTTTTGGTTTGAAGAGTTTATTATTATTTACATTTATTTCAATAACATCACAATATTCAAAAGCATCTGGGTTGTTTGTTGCATAACAACCACGATAGATCTTATTCACATCTACCCCTTTTACATTAATTCCTATTCGATCACCTGCTTTCGCAGAGTCAACATTTTGATGGAAAATCTGAATACTTTTAACGCGACCTGAAGATTTTATAGGTAAAATATCTAAGTTTTGATTTAATTCTAAATTGCCACTTAGTAATGTTCCTGTCAATACTGCTCCTATACCTTTAATTGGAAAATGATGATCTATAGGAATTACAACATCTCCTCCAGTATCCCTTTTTAATTCTATAGAATTTATTATGTCTAAAATTCCATCTTTTAATTCCTTAAAACCGGTGTTAGTTTTTGCAGAAACTGGATAGACTGGTATATTTGAACCATATGAGGTTGTGTTAAAAAAATTCTTTGTCTTTTCTATTTCATCATTAATGTTTCCAGAGAATAGATCAATTTTATTAAGGATTACAATTATTTTACTAATTCCAAGTGATTCAACCATAATAATATGCTCTCCAGTTTGCACTTGAGGTCCTTTATTTATATCAATAACTATTAAAGCACAATCAATGATTTCCACAGATGAGGCGCTAATTTTGATTAGATCAGCATGTCCAGGACCATCCACGAGTGTAATAAGGTAATCGTTAAGTATAAAACTAGTAAAACCTATATCTATTGTAATCCCTCTTTCTTTACTTTGAGGATGACCATCAATACCTGCTGTACCAACAATGGAACTAAGAACTTCAGCAATTGCCGTTTTCCCAGAATCTATATGGCCAAATAATCCAATATGTACAGGAATTTTCTTAGTAATATCCATCTTTTTCTAATTAAGAAAATGATGTAGGATATAAATTCCTTTTTTTTAATAAAACAACCTCATTTAAATTTGAGAATCCTAAAAGAAAAGAGAATTAATTTTCAATAAATCTAAATTTCTTATAGCCTTTCTTATACTATCCTTTAATTTTAAAAATAATCGCACAATAAAGATGATTGACTTATGAATTATAAAAAAAATTTTATGAGATGGGAAGATCCAGGAATAGCATTAATTACAGGTGCTTCTGCCGGAATAGGGGCTGAATTCGCTCGTCAATTAGCTTCACAGGGTTTTGGTTTAATTTTAATCGCAAGAAGAAAAAATAAGCTTGAAAAATTGAGTAAAGAATTACATGAAGAATATTCTGTCTCTGTTGAGATATTTGTTGGAGATTTATCAAAGCTAGATGATAATCATAAAATTATTTCAAAAATCAAAGAAATCGACAACCTTGATGTGCTTATAAACAATGCAGGCTATGGAATTAATAAAACTTTCCTACAAACAGATATAACGCAACATATTAATATGATTAATGTCCATTTTACAAGCGCAGTAATGTTTTGTCACGCTACTATTCCCGGTATGACGAAAAGAAATCGAGGAGTTATTATAAATACGTCATCTACAGCTGCGGTAAATAAAAGTCAAATGGGTGTAATGTATACAAGCACTAAGACAGCGCTCACAGTTTTCAGTGAATTATTACAAGATAAAATTAAAGATACTAATATTTGTATTCAAAGTTTGTGTCCAGGGTTCACATATTCTGAGTTCCATGACACAGAATCAATGCGAGGTTTTCAACGAAATTGGTTTCCTAAAGAAGCATGGATGGCTGCCGAGGATGTAGTTCATCTATCTTTAGAAGCTGTAAAGAATAAAGAGGTTATTTTCATTCCAGGAAAATATAACCAAAAAAACTCAAGAAAGATCCGTGAAGCTAAAATTGAGCAATATTTAACTGCAAAAAGGCTGTAAAAATACAATTTCAATAAACTCATATAACATACAATAGAAGAATGCAATATTTTTTTTAATTTAAAAAGTTAAAGAATGTTTAAAAATCGGACTCGATTACTTTTATTTATTAATTTCATTTTAAATATAATATATTTAATAACTAAAATTTATAAGATGAATATATGAGCCCAAAATTTTGTCCTTATTGCGGAAATTCAGTAAAAGGATCTGATAAATTTTGTATCATATGTGGGAAACCACTTCTTGCGGATATCCCAAAAAGAGAGAAGAAGCCTGAGATCAAAGATACTAAGAAAAAAGAGGAAAAAGAGGAACCTGAAACAAAACCAAAAGAAGAGGCACCAATAGCAGAAGAAGAAGATAAAGAAACATTAGAATTGGAAGAAAATGATAAAAGTAAAAAGAAATCAAAGAAATCAAAAGAAAAGAAAGACATAAAACCCCTTCCCGAAGATGTAAAAGAACAAATGGTATATTATATTGAATACAATGATATCCAATTAAATAAAAAGGTTTTAATCGATAAGCTAAATGAAATTCCGAAATTAACAAAAGACTCTAAATATGAATATGATATCGCTTTTAAGAACGAAGTTAATATAAAACTCGAAGCAGTAAAAACACTGATAAACGAATTGAAACAAAAGGAAACTATAATTAAACAAAATTTAGAAGAGCCTTTCATTGTCCAACGAATTAACAATGATATAGATACCAAAGTGTTTCAGCTTGAGAATTTAAGCCGTGAACATAAATTACATAAAGTAGATAAAGAAACCTTTGAGAAATTAAAGGAAAAATATAGACAAGAAAAATTAGATTTGGAGACACAAAGAGAAGATTTAACTATAGGTATGAAATTATGGATTCAAGACTTAAAACTAGAAAAAGCAGAGTTATCTAGTGAGCGCAAACTTAACAAAGGTCAATTCCACGCAAAAGAGATTTCAGAAGAGCAATATCAAGGAAACGATAAACGTTTTGATTTGAGGTTAAAAAAAATTGACGCTAAAATCAAAACATTAGAAGAATTGACAAAGTAAAGTTTTAGTAAAACTATTTTTATTAGGTAATATTTTTAAATTCGATAAACATGAGAAACAAGATAATTGGTATTATTATTCTAATTATAGCACTTTCTTTATTAACAATAGGGATAGCGCAAGGACAACATAATTTGATAAATATTTTTTATGATAAAATGGCAGGAAATCCTTAAATCTCCCACTTTCCTTTTTTAAGAGAAGCTGAATTATCTAGAAAACCTTTCTTCTGGAAACTCTTTTCTTGTATTTTTCGAAATTTATTAGATTGACTATAGTGTGGTTTACACAAATAAATTTTACGACTGGAACTATCTTTAATTTTTAACCCTGCTTTTTCCACATATTTCTTCCATGCATTTTCTGAGAGAGAACGGATCGCATTCTCATTACAGTCAAGTACTGAACATTTTCTTTTTTTAGCCGTTACTCCTATATCTCTTTTATCTCTAAGTTCCTTGGGAATCTTCATGATTTTACACTTGCTAAAAACTTTTTTAGGAATAAATATTATGATTTTCAAATAATTTTAAATTTTTGCTAATATCGAAAAACTTGAATTTCAACGAAAATTTAATAAAGAAGAAAATTTATCCCTGCGATTCTCCTTCAAGGGCTTCTCTTAATGATAGTTTCTTTACAAAAGCAGCAGTTCTTTTCTCAATAATCCCCCACGTAAATAAACCTTATGAGCTTATTTTAATTCACCGTTCAAATATGGGTACAAGACATAGGGGTGAAATGTCTTTTCCCGGTGGGAAATTTGAACCTGAAGTGGACAAATCTTTAAAAGATACAGCTTTGAGAGAAACTGAGGAGGAAATAGGTGTACCTAGGAATAATGTTAGAATTATAGGGTGTTTAGATGATTTTCCTACTATTTCGAAATTTATTGTTACCCCATTTCTCGGACTTATAAGTAACAACCAAAAACTCAAAAGAGATGAGAGAGAAGTTCAAAAAATCTTGAAAGTCCCGATTGATTTTTTTATAAATAAAATTAGCTTCACGGAGCAAGAGTTTAGTGTAGCTGATGAAAAATTCCCTGTTTTTTATTTTAACTATTTTAACGAAGAAAATGGGCAAACTTATACTATCTGGGGAGCTACTGCCTATTTAATCACACATTTCCTTGAGCTAGTCTACAATGTTCAAATCGGGTCAAGAAAAGCAAGGAGACCCACGTTGGATGATATAATAAGAAGGCATCAATATTTAAAATAATAATTTTTATTTTATTTTATCTAATTTAATAATGTATTCTGAACAGTTTTTACATTCTGGAATTTTACATAAGAAATTAATTTTTGGAAGAGAACAAGCTGAATGAAAGGGACATTCAAGTAAATTTAAAGCGATTGTGAGATCTACATTACTACTCATATCATTTTCCCATATTATTTGTTTTTTTAAGAAAATAGCAGTTATTTATTTATAAAGAGAAAAACAGTTCAAATTTAGTAAATCATTATTTAAATTAGATCTAATTAAAAAAGAATATATTATAAGACAATATAATATCTATACAATAATTTTTTCTGATAGAAATAAAGAATAAACTTCAATTAGAATTGTATATTTTTTGCATTAATTATATTAAAAACAATAATAGAGATTAATATGAAGTATAGAAAAATGGGTTCGCTTAATTGGGAAGTCTCTGCTCTTGGTTTTGGGGCGATGCGATTACCGGTATATAATCCATTAAAAGTAAATGAAGAAGAAGCAATCAAGATGATTCGATATGCAATTGACAATGGTGTGAATTATGTTGATACAGCTTATCCTTATCATAATGGTCAAAGTGAAGTTGTTGTGGGAAAAGCTTTAAAGGATGGATATCGTGAAAAAGTCCATCTGGCTACTAAATCACCCCTCTGGATGGTAAAAAAAGCAGAAGATTTTGATAAATTTCTCAATGAACAAATTGAACGATTACAAACTAATCCTGATATTTATCTTTTTCATGGATTAAATAGGAGTAGACTTGAGAAGATTAAAAACCTGAATTTAATCGAAAAAATAGAAGAGGCTAAAGCTAAAGGACTAATTAAATACATCGGCTTTTCTTTTCATGATAATTATGAAGTGTTTAAAGAAATTATTGACTATTATAATTGGGATTGCTGTCAGATCCAATATAACTACCTTGATGTTGAATATCAAGCTGGTACAAAGGGAGTGCAATACGCTGGTAGTAAGGGTATTGCTTTAATAATTATGGAACCAATTCGTGGAGGAAAGCTAGCCATTCCTGACAATGTTTTGGATAGAAAACCTGAAATAAAAGAAGTACTTCATAAATCAGAAGTGAAAAGAAGTATGCCTGACTGGGCCTTACAATTTGTATGGAACCATCCAGAAGTTTCAGTGGTATTAAGTGGGATGAGTTCTATGCAGCAAGTTGTAGAAAATGTTGAATCCGCCAGCAAATCAGTAATTAATACCCTCACTAAAGAAGAATTGCAAACGATTTCTGAATTACGTGAAGCATATAGTAAATATATTATGGTCCCTTGTACGAGTTGCGGTTATTGCTTACCATGCCCAAATGGGGTCGCTATACCTGGAGTTCTTAGAATGATAAATGACCTCTACTATTGGGGTGACCGTGGTAGACCCAGAATTGCTTTTTTCTATAATAGGATGGCAAAATCAGAGGAAGACTTTGAAAAAAGGAAAGCTGCTGGCGAAGAAGCTGAAGGAGCAGCTACATTATGTATACAATGTGGAGATTGTCTCGATAAATGTCCTCAACAGATTGATATTCCCTCCTGTATGGAGCAGGCTAATGCATTATTTGAAGAAAATAAAAAAGTTTCAGAAGTATTTAAATAAAAATTTTTGGCCCTTGACGGTTAGAGTGGTCTCTGACACTGGGCTTCAAACCCAGTTATCCTGCGGAGGGATAGGGGTTCGATTCCCCTCGAGGGCCGCCAATTTTCTCCCATAAAATTAGTCCATTTTTTTCTATCTTTTTAATTTTTCCTAATTGTTCTAGATGATGAAGATAATTCATAGTGTCATATCTCCGAAACAATTGCATTAAAGGATTTTGACTCCAGAATGCTATCTCTCTATCACAATTACGTGTGTTTACTATTTCGGCGAATTGAAATTGTTTTTCTCCTATAATCAGAACATTTTTATTAATAATTTTTCCAAACAACTTGGAATATTCTTATTAAAAAATAACAAAAGAATTATTTGACAAAATGCCTTATTTATTTTATTTACTTTGTATGAATGGATAAGTGATGCTGCGTGGTTGATTTTAATAAGATAAGTGAGTTTTTTCAAAATTCCTCTATTCCTCAAAATATGCTAGATAGAGGGCAAATAGTACTTAATAATTTCATGAAACCAATAAAAACTTTGTTTGAACAAAAGAGTGTTCCAAAAGAACCTTGGAACGATGAGCAAATTGAATTTCTCCTTCGGACTCTTTCGAATATGGATACTGATAAAGATAGCAATGCAGCAAGAGTAGGAGAAAGAGAGGCAAGAATAGCATCAAAATTACATCTACAAACTTCTGCAGGATTTTGTCATGGAGTAGGAAGAAGTGGTTTTCTAACGGCCCCGCAACCTAAAGCACCTGGGGGATCAATAATGTATGAAATCTCTAATTATTTAGCGCGAGATATATTAAGGAGTTATGGATTGCCAAATATAAAAGAAGCAATTGTAGTTCCATTATGTACAGGGATGTCTTTATCCTTAACATTAGGTGCTTTAAGGCCAGATGGGGGTGAAAACTATTCAAGTAGTAAGAAAACTGTATTAATTCCTCAAGTGGATCACAAATCATTGTTAAAATCGATAGAATTAATGGGACTTAAATCTAAAATTATAAAAGGTAAAATTTTTGGAGATGCAGTAAGGATCCCAACTGAGGATATAGAAACTAATATTGATAATGATTGTTATGCAATAATCTCAATTACGAGTTTTTTTCCGCCTCGTGAACCTGATAACATAAAGGAAATTAGCAAATTAGCACGGGAAAAAGATCTTGTCCATATTATTATCAATGCCTATGGTGTTCAGAGCCCGGAATGGATGAAGTTGATTCGTTCAGCAATAGATGCCGGGAGAGTTGATGCGATAATTCAATCAACTGATAAAAATTTTCTCACTCCTGTTGGGGGGTCCCTGATTGCATCTCCTGCTAAAGAAAATATAATTAAAATCAGCCAGGCTTATGCTGGACGGGCATCAGCTACTCCAGTTGTTAATTTTTTAATATCTATGCTCTCTTTAGGAATTAATGGTTATCAAAAATTGATTGAAGAACAACAGCAAAATAGAAAATTACTTGAAGAAAAATTATCAATTGTAGCAAAGAATTTGAACGAGAGAATATTAGAAATTTATAATCCTGTAGCCGTGGCTTTATCTCTGGACAATTTAAAAGAAGAACATTTATTTGCAATTGGTGGTGCATTATATAATCTAAGAGTTACTGGTCCTCGAGTGTATAGTCCCAAAGAAAATGCATTTGGCACATGTTGCGAAAATTATCCAACCCCATATATTGTCATGAATGCAGCAATAGGCTCAAAAAAAGAAGATATTGTCTCTGCTGTTGAAAGGTTTGAGAAGGCTTATAAGCAAATAACTCTGAAGTAAAATTCCCCTACAAATTTAAAATTTCTACTAAATTAGAAATAAAAATAATTAAAAACTAGAAGTACTATATTTTAATAAAATTTAATCTAACTTTATTTATGCAAAAATATAGTGGATAGTTATGGAAAACCGACTTTTATCTCAATTTAATGATGTTATTACTTCACAGTGGCTTTCCAAACATATAGAAGAACCATATGGTTCCTTAATACCTAGAGAGTTGTTTGAAATAGCCTATCATACGTGTAATTCCGTGACTATAAGAAATATATATATGAAATTATCTTCCAGTGAAGATCAACCAGGTTCTAAAGCTGTTCTATATTCAAATACTAAAAAATTTACATCTATAGAGGCTTTAGAAAGTGGATTAAAAATTACTAAGTATTTCAGTCAAGGGGGTACAGGAGATAAAGTAGTATCTGAAATTCAACCCACTCTTAAAAGAAGGAAAGAGATATTTATGTCAAACGATCAAAATTTGAAAGCTCAGATCTTAAAAAGTATTCTAGTTGAACGTAAGCTTGATGAATGTGCTAATTTAGTAATGCTAAAAGGTAATAATCGAAGAATATATTTTGCCATTGGCGATGCTAGAGAATCTGCTGCTGTTATTCCGATTTTCATGGAAGCTGAAGGGGCAAGCCTTGTACAACTAGCCTTAAATAAATGGATGGAGACAGCTCAGAGATTAAACCACGAACAAAACTTTCCTGAGAATCTTATACCTGGTTTTATTAGAAATCTTACCCAAATAAAAAGATGGCTTCTTGATTTAATTAGTGTTAATCTAGATAAGTAAATTATCTTTTCAATTTTTTTAATACTATATTTTAGAAATCTTAAAATAATATCCTAATACATATAGAGATAATACTCTGAGATATATAAAAAAACGTGAAATTGATGTTTCACGAAAAAGTTTGTATTAAAAATTAATGTGGCGAGAAAAATGGGCCATCGGGGATTTGTTCTGATGAGGGGAATCCCAATCATCAATTGAACCCCGGATCTCAGGTTTTTACTTTTTACAGACACTTTGCTAATAAATTTTTGTATGTCTGTAGGTCATTTATAAGACCTGCGCTTGTTGGCCAAGCGTACTCAAAAACCTTGATAACCAATTTAGAAATGGGAATGATTTTCCAATTTTGGCTAAGCAAATGGCCCTTATTATTATAACTACTAATTTAATTTTCCAAAGTATTTGTTATTGTTTCTCCTTTATATTAATAAATTGATTCGATGGCTTTTAATCTTGCTTGTGTTTATATTCTAATTAAATAAGAAAAAAGATAAATATTTTCTTATTGATAATTTTTTATTGATGTAATCTGTTATATTTATAATTGAAGTAACAAAAAGAGAATTTAGTAAATTACCAAAAAAAATTTAAAAAGTTGATTATCTATGGCTGAGATGTTAACTGATCTTCTTCAAAATATCTATAAACGCATAGCTCAATTGGGGCAGAGCATTCAAAAATTGAACGAAAGTTTAAACTCCCTCAATCAAAACATCGAAGAAAAAATTTCAAACCTAACAGAGAAATTAGAAGAATTTTCTAATGAGATTAATGTTACTCAGACTAAACACATTGATGCAGTAAAGGAAATTGGAGGAGAAGCAACCAAAGAATTAAAAGTAATACAAGAAGGCTTAGGATTGGATGCGCTTCAAAATTTAGTTAAAAAGCTTGAAGATTTTTCTAATCTTTCTGAGGGAATACTTAATCAAGAGACAGTGAATCTTTTATTATCGGAAGCTATCGATTCTGTAAAGATTTTAAAAGAATCTCTTAAAGAAGAAGAGGTTATGGAATAAAAAACTTTTAAAAAAAAATATAGTGGTGAGATAAAATTGGCAGAACAATTATTAGAGGAGATGATTCAAAAAATTAACCAGATCATGAACTCCTTAGATGGAACAATAGCTCAAATCAACCAAATGAGTGGCGCCATTACCCAAATGAGTCAGAGCTTCGCTGAACAAACAGTTGCGATGACTGAAAATATTAGACTAATTGTAGAGGTTTTAAAACAATTCAGAATTCAATCGAGTAATAGTTTAAAAGAATTGGCTGAAGATTTTAATAATAAAGTAAAAGAACTTTGGGATAAAAAATCGATTGAAGCAATTACAGAGGAAGAAAAGAAAGCTATTGATACAATAAAACAGGCATCAAAAGCTGTTACTGATAATCTTTATTTTGCTCAATTATTAAATATTATCCAAAGTATTAGAGAAGAAACCAATAGAATAATTAGTACTAGTCAATCCTAAACTATAAGAATTTTATTATAATAACTTGTTTTATATTTAAATAATTAAGAGGTGCATAATTTAAGATGCCAACTGGCTGTTTTATAGTATTACTCCCAACAGATTCAGATTATAAAATAATGGGGTATTATTTTAAAGGAGGAAAATCGCGATTTGAAATAACCAATGATTTATTTTTAAGGTTAAATCTTGATCATTCAAAGAACGACTACAATTTGTTAAAATTGAAAGAGGACCGAATTTTTTCTTATATTCATAAATTAAAAGGAAAGTTAGTTAGAAAAGCTTCTGGAATGATAATAGGTTTGTTAATAACTGAAGAAGATAAACCAGAAAAGTTTCGTTCTTCTCTTAAAGAAGCAGCTGAAACACTAGAGATGCCAAGCCTTAATATCTTAAACAAAACCAAGGAAGAATTTGAATCAATACTAAAAGATATTTATTTTGAACATTTAGAACCTTTGATTGATATTCTCCAACCTGAAGCGTTGAAGAATAGTATTATAGATATAACTAAACTCATGTTAAGCGGGGAAAAAAAAGAAAGAAAGATTGCGCAAAACCTTTTGGAAAAAATTGAGAATGGTGAGCATACCAAAATCTCTGATTTTTATAAAACAGCTGAAGCTGCTATAAAATCTTTAGAGTATGAAAAGGCTGCAAAATCATATCTAAAAGCAGCAGAATTAGCGGAAGAATTATATCTTATGGATATAGCAGCTTCATTAAATGAAAAAGGAGATTTTTCTCAACAAATCCCAGAATTTTCAAAAGAAAGAGAAAGAATAGTTCAAGAAGCACGTAATGCTTTGAGAAACGAGGATTTTCATACAGCCTATACTTCTTACAGAAAAGCAAGTGATATATCAAAAAAATTAGTACAATTCGATAAAGAAGAGGAATTTAGGTTAAAATCTAAAGCTCTAGAAGATTTTTACAAAATAGATCAGAAATATAAGAAAGAGTAAATTTTTTCTATGAGAATTTCTTGATGTGTTAATAAAATAGCATTAAAAAATTCTTCCAAGAAGAATTCATCCACCTTTTTTAAAAAAATGGAAAAATTAATTGCATTAATAACTGATTTTGGACCTAAAGGCCAGCATTACGTAGCTGCTATGAAAGCAATTATTTTGAAAATTAATCCCCTTGTAAAGATAATTGATATCTCCCATGATATTTCTCCTTATTCAATAATTGAGGCATCTTATATATTAAAAACTACATATAAACATTTTCCTAAAGGAACTATTTTTATAACTGTGGTTGATCCCGGAGTTGGTGGTTCGAGAGAGATCTTAGCCTTGAAAACGAATTCAAATTATTTTTTTATTGGACCTAATAATGGGATTTTTTCAAATGTATTTGATATATCTGAAATATCAGAATGTATTAGTATTCAAAATGAAGAATATTTTAATCAACCTGTATCAACAACATTCCATGGAAGAGATATCATGGCACCAATAGGAGCTTATATCACGACATATCAGAACTTTCCTTTGAGCGATCTTGGTCCAAAATTTAATTTTAATAATATAATAAGAACAATAATAACTAATGAAATAGACTTAGAAAATAAAAGTATTATTGGTTCGATCCAATATATAGATTCTTTTGGAAATGGAACAACAACTATTCAAATGGTTGGGAATAAAATTAAAGATTTAGATTTAGCCTTAGAACATGGTATAAAAATAAATTTAATTATTAATAAGGATAAATATGAAGGGAAATTCACTTCTCATTTTTCAAGTGTACCTATTGATTCAATATTATTTCTTGTTGGCTCCACAGGATTTCTTGAAATTTCAATTAATCAGGGAAATGCGTCCAAAAAATTTGGTTTTAAATCAGGAGATATTATAACTATACAAATATAAAAGGAAAAATTAAATATGAATAATGAAATTCTGGCATGTATTGACGACGAAAATATAAAATATTTACAATCAGGCCAAATTTCTAAATATATATATCCTATTGAAAGAAAAGAAGCACATGAGAAAAAAATCAGTCATCTGATTACTCGATTTTTTATAATATCAAAATCACCTGAAGGAGAAATCAACTATTTAGTTCAAAAAAGGAGTAAAAATAAAAGTTCTTATCCTGAGTATTTTACAGATTCTTCTTCTGGACATGTCCTATGGACAAGAAATTTAGATCTTTTTAAAATTAAAAAAAATGCTCTGAGAGAACTAGAAGAAGAGTTTGGAATTCCATCAAAAGCTATCCAAAAGGTTAGATTTTATGAGTTAGGTGATGAAGAAGATAATAAAACAAAAGAAATAGCTTACGTTTTTTTTGGATTAGTTGATTTAGGAATACCCTTAAATCCTGATCCTAAAGAGCTAGATATTGAACAAAGTAGATTCTATAACAAAATTGAACTGGTTAATTTGTTAAAAAATGAGAAATCAGTTGATCATAGCAGAAAAATCTGGAGAATAATCTTAAATACTGATATTGACTCTCTTTTTGAAAATGAAATAGAATTGAAAGTAACTCGTAGTAATGACGTTGCATTATTCATAGGAAGATTTCAACCATTACATCATGGACATATATATGTTCTTCGAAATATTTTAAAATCATATAAAAAAGTAAAAATTGGAATAGGTAGCTCTCAATTATCAAATACCCCTAATGATCCCTTTACAAACGCAGAAAGAAAAGAATTTTTAAACGCTGCTTTCAAGAAACGAAATATCTCCTCTAACAGATACAATATTTATTATATACCAGATATTTTTAATGCGAAGAAATGGGTAGATCATGTTGTTTCTATCGTTGGGGAATTCGATGCTGTTTTTTCAAATAGCGATTGGATAAGAGTACTATTTCAAAATAAGGGCTTTAAAGTAGAGAAGAAAATCACAATTTTTAAAAATAAATTCAATGCTAGCAATATTAGAAGATTAATCATTAAAAATGATAAATCTTGGAAACCATTAGTCCCAAAAGAAGTCGCGGAATTAATAGAAGAATGTGACGTAATAAATCGTCTAAAATCTCTCTCTAATACAGCTGATAGTATATGACAGAAGAAAATATCTTAAAAATTGATGGTTCTTTCGGAGAAGGAGGGGGTGCTATCCTTAGACTATCCGCAGGGTTCTCTTATTTATTTAATCAACCTATTAAAATTAGTAAAATTCGCGCTAATCGTCCTAAACCAGGATTGAGAACTCAACATTTATTAGGTCTAAAAACAATTTCAGAATTAACAAAAAGCACACTAAGTGATTGTAAGGTCGGAACTGAAGAACTTACTTTTATTCCTAACTTAAAAAGAGAAGTTAATACTTATATTCATGTAAATATTAACACTGCAGCAAGCATTGGATTGTTGTTACAACCAATTCAGATTGCAAGTCTTGGAGTTAAAAAAGTAGAAAAAATTGAGATTGAGATTTTAGGTGGAGGCACATTAGTTAAATGGGCCCCAAGTCTTAATTATCTTCAAGAAGTTACTTATAAGATTTTCAAGAGATCTGGGCTAAATATTGATATAGAAATCCAAAAACATGGTTTTTACCCTAAAGGTGGAGCTCGAATAATATGTGATATATTACCATTAAAAACAAACCTAAATCCAATTAATTTAACTGAGTTAGGAAACATCAATTTAATCCAAGGAGAAATTATTATTACTAAACAACTAATGCGAGACAGAGACAATATTGGAACAAGAATAAGAAAATCTATCCAGCAACAAATAAAAAGAGAATTAAAAGTTGAGACTGATATAAAATTTGTTTGGGTGGATTCAACAAGTCCTGGAGTAGGCCTTTCTTTATGGGCTCATTCAGATACGGGAGCAATAATTTCTACAGGAACAATATTAGGAGAAAGAAAAATAAGATCTGAAGATTTAGGAAAAATAGCTGCTAATGAAATAATTAAATATGTTAAAAATGATATCCCCGTTGACAATTATTTAAGTGACCAATTAATTCCATTAATGGCTTATGTTAAGAAACCTTCAAGAATCAAAGTACACCAAATAACAAGCCACACACAAACTAATCTGGAATTAGTTAAATTATTTACACAACGTGATTATCGTATTACAAAAGATAATAATAGTTTTATCTTAGAATACACTTGAGAAATTTGTATTGTTCAAATTCTTATTATGATAGAGTAATAAATAGATAAGAACCAATAAATATTGAATACGGATACAATAAAAATTTAAAAGAAATTTTTATAAGATTAATTTATTATATTTTTATTAAAAGAATCGATTAATTTTAGAAAAATGCAAATAACTTCGTTCCATCGTTGTCCTAGATGTGGAAATGAGAATACTGCTGATAGTTATGTTTGTAATTTTTGTGGATTTCGATTAAAAATTGAAAGGCTTGAAAGACTTTCTATCTTTAAGAGGTTAGAGGAAGAATGGATAGCACCAGCACCATGGTATATTAAAATTTTCTGGCTTTTATTTAGGCCTAATAGAGCTTTTCACGATATCAACCATAAAAGAAGTAAGGCCCCAGGTTGGCTGATTTTATTGTTTAGTTCTTTACTCTATGGACTTATGGGCTTAGCGTTTTTTTCTCATTTTAATTTTGCTGGAATTGATACTTATTCTTTAACCCGATTGGTATATAATTTGAGCATCTTTGCTACCTTTTTCCTTTTTGGATTCTTAACTCAATTGATTCTCTTTGCCATTTTGATTTGGATATTTACGAAAGGAGCGAACGTTGCAGTAGGATTCACTCAAAGATTAGAAACACGCTTTGGAGGGTTAAAAGAAACCCAAGAAAAATATAAAGAAGCAGAGATAAGCCCGTTTAGTATTTATAAGGGTGGCACTATGCTACAAATAGAAGGCTCATATAAATTTCAAATGATGTTATGTGCTTTTACCCCATTCTTACTTATTAATGCAATTAAAATTCTTATTGTTCTCGTTGGCTTCCCAAATGTAAATACTTCTACTGCACTTCCAATGGATGACACTATATTTAACCAAATGTTTGCATCTGGAACTTGGGCAGTTTTAGATGTGATTGATGCTTTAACCATCGCTATTTGGGTACCCATTTTGATGACTTTATCCATTAGAGAACTAAGTAATTCTTCTACCACTCGTGTATTAATTCCAACTGTTATAATTGGTGTTCTTATAGCAATATTGTACTATTTCTTACGCCCTACGTTATTAGGTTAAGGTTTTTAGCTAATATTCAAAAATTTAAAAAACTCCATTCGAAATAATTAAAATGGTAGAAGAAAACAATTTTAGTTCAGAAGAAGAATCTGATATTGAATCTGAATTATATGCTTTAGTTAATACTATTCTAAATGCATATGAAAAATATGAAAAAGGAGTTATTAAAGAATACTTTTTCCATAAAAAAGTCAAAAATACAATTAACGAATTATTAAAATTTAACATTTATTTAGACGAAAATGATATTATTCTTTCTGTACTCCTTAAGAAAATGAATTTTACTAACCAATACTTTACGACAATTGATATCATTAATCAAATATCAGCACTAGAATTCCCTAACACCCTCTCTGAAAGAGATGGAAAAGAACAATCTCGATCTTCCAAAGATTTGAGTGCAACAGTATTAGAACTCCCAGCGATTACTTTAGAAATAACATCAGCCTTTATTACGTTAATGGATGTTTTGAAGCTAAAAGGCTTTCAAGAGATTGAACTTGTAGATAATTTATTTATAGATCTAAATAAGAGTTTAAAAAAATTTCCTGGAATGGACAATCTTCTCACAAAAGTTAAAAGAATACACAAACGTACTTTAACTAAATCTCATAACATAGATAAAGCTAAAAGATTGATCGAGGAAATTGTAGATGAAATATATCAAATCTTCATAGAATTCCAAAACAAACTAAATCTAAAAGCCTAATTAAAACAATAAAATTAATATTCTTTCTATACTTTAAAATTATATTAGCTTTATTAGTATCGCTTTAAAACTAAAGATATAAGGTAATCATTATTCCACGTCCCGGATTAAGATCTAAAGCTCAAGCTAGGAAGAAGGTAAGAACCCCAGGAAATAGAAATGTTTCCCACTATTGGAGAAGAAAACCTAAAAGAGCACACTGTGCCATTTGTAAAAGACCTATTCAATCTATTCCACGATTACGCCCCTCTGAAATGAGAAAGACTGATAAAACTGCTAGAAGAGCAAATAGAATTGAAAGTGGAAGGTATTGCGCTAAATGCCTTCAAACAATGATAAAAGAGGCAGTTTGGAACCAATAATCTTTTTTTCATTTGATCACATTCTTTTATTTAATTACTAAAATTTCATTAATTGATTTGAAATATTATCAATCCCTTAATTTAAAATAATAATGATCTTAACAATATCTGGACTTCATGGAACTGGAAAAAGTACAATAGGAAAACTAGTTGTTGAAAAATTAGTAATCAAGTATTATAGTACAGGACAAGCTTTTAGAGATCTTGCGAAAGACATGAATTTAAACCTAGAAGAGTTCACAAAATATGTAGAAAACAATCCTGACATCGATAAAAAATTAGATCATAAAATAATTGAAATCGCTCAAAAAGGGGATATAATTATTGACGGTCAATTAAGTGCTCACTTTCTTGAATTAATTGCGGACTTTAAAATATTATTAATTTGTTCATTAGCGATACGAGTTAAGAGAATGGCTGAAAGGGATAATACATCCTATGATAAAAAATTGAAAGAAACGATAATGAGAGAAGATTCTGAATTAAATCGATATAAAAAACTCTACAATATTGATCTAAAAGATGAAGAGAAAATAGCAAAACTCTATGACTTGATTATTAATACAGAAAACTTGACTATTGATGAAGTTTTAGAACAAATTCTTACTGCAGTAAAGAAATTATAATTTGGTTTAGATATTCCAAAAATCAAAAATAATTTATTCTTGTATAAATTTACTAACTTACTAAAAAATGTAATAATTTACTGGAAGTACCAAATACCAGTAATCATAAAAGTAGTTTGGTGACAAATTATATGAGTGTTTATGATATAGGACGACTCTGTGTCAAGACTATGGGAAGAGAAACAGGCCACTATTGCATTATTGTTGATGTCATTGATAAAAATTATTTATTAATTGATGGCTTAAAAATTAGAAGAAGGCAAGTTAATTACAAGCATATAGAACCATTAGCAGAAACAATTGAAATCAAAAAAGGAGCTAACCATGAAGATGTTGAGGCTGCTATTAAGAAGGCTAAATTAGAGAAGAAGATGAATGAAACTGTTCCCATAGCTACTAAATAAATTATTTCCTTTTTTTTGATTAATAATTAATTTTATTACTTTTTTTTGGATCAGTAAATTTTTCAAATAGTTTTTTTCAAATTCTTTACCTATAGTTCCATAGTTGCTTTAAGGCTTGTTTTAAAAAAAAATTAGTTAATTTTTTGCTTTTTAAGATATACTAATGCTATACCACTGATTACTATGAATATTAAGAAATAATTCCCAAAAGGAATTGCATCCTCACCACCAGTAGCTAAGACAAACCTAAAATAGGTTTCGTCCTCAAGGAATTCGTAAGAAGTTAAAATACCCTCAGTATTATAGCTATAAGTTTCCGATTCTCCCCCTGTGATTTCAATAATTTTATTATCAACAATAGAATAGTTATAAGCAGCTATAGCTTCAGCTACTAATGCTAGATTTATGGGTGTAGGTATTATAAATGGGTACCAGATATCTCCAAAGGCAAGATAATTTTGAGTTTGATTAGCAGCCAGATATAATTCATTTTCCCTATAGGTAGTCCAATCACCAGAAGGGTCACATCCTCGCATTGTACAATTTACAATTAATGCATCTATACTATTATGCACACCTTTATCTATTGATTCAGATTTATAAGTAAATCTTGCGCTGGTAGCATCAGGAGGATTAGTAACTTTCCATGTATATGTTTTTCCAACATCAGCGGGAAAGGTTGTATCTTCTATAGTCGTGGCACTCATCGCATTGTGACTAAAAAACGAGAAAAAGAATATAATAAACAAACCCATAATTACTTTTTTACCCTTTTTCAACTTTGACACCCTAATTTCAATTTGAAAAATAAAAATACATTTTTGGATTAGATTAAATATTAAATATAAAATACTTTTTTCTAGTATTTAAAATTATACATATTTGTTTTATATTAAACTGAAGGTTGAGTTTAGCAGAAACTATTGAAATCAAAAAAGGAGCTAAACATGAAGATGTTGAAGCTGCTATTGAAAACGCTAAATTAGAAAAAAAGATGAAAGGAATAAAGAAATTTTGTATACTCTATTTAATTTAATTTAAATATAATATTTATTATTCATATATATAGAGATAAATGAACAATACTGTCATATAATAAACAAGTTTTATTAAAATCTTTTAAATGATTATAAATATCCTAACTAATTAAGATGATAGGTTATCAAATCTTTAACAAATATAAAGGATTTATCCAATCCTTATTAGATTTAAAGAAAATCGAAGAAGGAAACATAAAACAGGATATTCCAAAGAGTATTTTAAAATATGACTTAAAATCTCAAATATTTTTAATCAGAGATTTTTCGGTTTTAAATGATATTTTAGAAAATAGTTCAAAATCAACCCAATATTATAAATTTGAATGGAAAATTATTAAAAATTTGAGAGAAAATATATATGAATTAAGTCTAAAGATAGAATCACATTTTGGAAGTTATCAAATTAAGAGTTTTTATGCTATAATCTCTAAAGAGGATAGATTTATTTTAGCTATTGGTTATTTTAGTTCAGAGAATTTTAAAAGAATTGAAGCATTTTTAGAGAGCTTTTTTCCTAAAATTTCATATACCTTTCTTTCTCAAAATGAAATTAAAAAAATGATATTCGCTCTCATTAAAAAAAAGAATTATTCATTAGAATATAAAATGATTATCTATAGAAAAAAAGCTATAGATGATATAAAGCCAAGAAAAGCTGTTGATTATATAATAGGCGATTTAAAAACTAAAATCTTAGAGTTAGAAAATGAACATAAATTTATTGATGCTATTGAGCTCGTTGTTTCTGTAATTGATGAAAAAGATAAATTTCACTTTAGTTATAATAGAATGAATAAAATAACGTGGATTAAAGGAAAAATAGATGAATATATTAATATATTAAATTCCATATACAAGATAGTCATCGAAAAATTTGATTATTTAGATAAAAGAGAAAGAAAGGATACAATTAATAATGATACTAAACCCTTTATATTAAAATTCAATGAATCAATATTTTCCACT
>JAHLWJ010000277.1 GCA_019057975.1 Promethearchaeota archaeon
TTTCATTTTTTTAGAAAAACTCTTAGTATCACTATCGTAGATACTTGTATCTATGCTAATAGGTTTGGCGAAAAGATCTGCCATTGTCAATAGATTTTTTGCTGAAATATCTGCTTCTTTTAAAACTGCACATTGACGATTTCTATTCTTAATGTCTGTTGTTAGGTAATCTAAATATCCTAGAAGCTCTGCTAATTGTTCATTTTTCTCAACACCTTGTCTAAAAATGGGTCTTGCTTCAATAAAGATTCGTATGTTATAGTAAAAATCGTACCTGAGTATGCTCTTAGTATCATCGCGTAATACAGAAGTTGCTTCATGATCTTTGAATTGCCAAAAAATGTACACTTTTATATCATGAGAATTGTTAGATTCTGCTAGATTCATAATTTTTTGGATGAGGGGAATCTGATTATTTATATATGGCGGGCTTGGAAGTATGAGCTCAGATAAATATGGTATTTCCTTTTTAAGATGAATAGATCCAATTGGTTTCACTTTAACTGTGCCGTCCAATCCCGAATATAATTCTTTTAAATAAGATAATAAGCCATATCCCGCTCGTCTTGCACCCTCTTCGGTTTTTGAATTCATATAAAACTTCCATGAAAATCCATCAGCTCCAATAGCAAATTTTGTTCCGTATACACGGTGATCACCGAGGGGATTTGACAACCATGATGTTCCATTGTTATATATTTCATTTAAATCATTGGGAATTTGAATTACTTCTACAATGGCTTTCCAAAATAAAATTTCCATATTTTTCATCACCTTTAATATTTTTAATATAGTTTATACTAAAATCAAGTGAGTATTTATAAACAAAAAAATGAGAAAAGAAAAATCCTTAATGGTGATCAACATACCTCTCCAGTTTTACGCAAAATTCTGAAACCAAATCAATCAATTTGTATACATTTTTTTCTATATAGGAACCATCGGAAATTATTTCTTTAATTTTCTTTATATAATCACGTAAATCATTCATAGTAAAAGGAATCTTATTATTTTTAGCTAAATATTCTACAAAATGACTTATCTTATCAAACTTTACCTTATTTGCCCTTGCTTTTTGAGTGTATGCATTATATAAATTAGTAAAGAATATATTCATCAAGTTCTTTCCTTGATCTAAAGTTTTTTCAAATTCCTGCCCTCGATAGCATGCATAGATTTCTGATGAATCCAGTATCAAGTCTACAGTTTTACTTGCTAGTTCTTTGTTATAAACAGAGTCGTCAAAATATATTTCTTGGGGATTCTCCTTAGCCATATTCGCTTTAAATGGATTATATTGCCCGTTCCCTTCAATAATTTCAACATCAACCTTGATTGGTTGGTTCATTTTGGTTTGGCCCTCATCATCTAAGGCTCTTTGATAATAAGCACCCACCTTATAAAAAGTCCGCATGGATTCTCTTCCACTTGCCATTGATGGATGATTTTCTACTAAATATTCATGTTTAAGAAAGATTTGAAAAATGTCATTTCGAATTGCCTTTTTCTTTTTCATATTGTTAGTTCTTTTAGAGGCTCTTGGAGAAATATATTTCAGTAATTCTTCTTGTAAAGTACGCTTAGATAGATTACCTATATTATGAACAATCCTTATACTATCAAGAAATTTTTTTACATCTTCAATAAATTCACTATAAACCCCAAAATCCTTTTCAAACACAGTTCTTTTTAATTTAGCTAATAATTTTTGTTCAGATTGTTTTAAATTATAGCCTTGCCCTCCCATGTACTCATAAATTCTTTCATCAGAAAAAGGAAGCATCTTTATCATCTTTTTAATTTTAATTTCTCCAGGAAAGGGTTGAAAAACATCATTTCTTTTCACAATTACTTCATAATTGCGCATGGTCATAAGATATTCGATCTGATATGTATGATTTCGTCTGGTAGAATAATATCCTGTGCCATGCAGTTCCTGTAACTGCATTTTATTTTTTAAAACTGCAATATCACGAGAATCTGTTGCTTGAAATGTAATAATATTTTTCAAGTAATTAAACACATTCGGATGGAGATAGTGGATCTGGTTTGCTGAACAGATTAATCCAAATCCGTTGTGAATAAGGGGGGCTAATAATTTGTCAATTTTTCCGAAATTTATTTTGTTAAAGCAGGAATCAATGTATTGTTGACTAAAAAATAAATCAATATTGGGGATGAAAAGAACCTTTTTGCAATATTCTTGAGAATGATTTATATAATGAATAAATTTAGACAATATAACAAATGTCGCAAAAGTTTGCTGTTCTAAATCCTTTAAGTTTGAGAGGTCAATGATTACAGTTTTATCTGTTTTAATAAAATCTAAAGGAGCAATATCATTTTCATATTCAAGGGCTTTATCAGTAAAAAATACGCTCTGATCTAAAAAATCTTGAAAAAGATTAAGTAAATTTTCTGAATAGAAATTCTTTGCAAAATCAGGTTTTACCACCATGTCAAGTGCAATTGAGCCCCAATCCAATTTCTCATTCTCTCTAAGTGATTTTTTTAGCAGCTCGATTGTATTATTTTGCGCTTTAAAAGTTAAAGCAAAAACATCATAGAAATAGTTTAGATATTCAAAATTATTAGGATCATATTTAATTCCGCTATAGATGAGATTAACATTAAAGGATTGCCCAAACTTGAAATGAAGAAAGCTGTCTTCATAACGCGAATCCTTAAAATAGCGAATCAATTTAGACCAATCCCCCGTATAATCAAACACTACAGAAGGAATCTTTGCTTTTATTAATTCAGAAACGATTTTCATCTTCAAGTGCTCTCTCTCCTCTAAAGTCCCATTTGTAATTAAAAGTTGTTTTAATTGCTGAGAAGTAAAACCCATAGGCACTTCTTTTTCTAAAAATTCTGTATTAATAGTATGCCCTATGGTGATAAAATTCTCTAAGTGTAGTGGTGTATTAAACTCTGCTGCAATCCTTGTTTCTAACCCTTTCCTAAATTCATTTATAAGATTTGCAAATTCACCCAATTTTTTTCCTTGAAAATAAACGTGATTCAAATGAGTACCGCTTAATCGAAATATAGTATTTTTAAAACATTCATTTTGAAATCCTGATATTAATAATTGAGATTGAAGTTGGGTTAAAGAAAACTTTTTAAAATTATTTTGAAACACTTTCCCCATATTTTTCGCATTATAGTACAATTCATTTTCTAGTTCATAGATGTGTTTTTTCAGGTCTTCTATGGTGGATGTATTAGTAAATTTATAGGAAGATGTGGAAATCGTTATACTCGTTTTCCAAACACCCGTCCGTTTCTCTATCCAATTTAAATATTCAATATCGGGATTCTTATAGTAACGGGGGGATTCTCCATCAAGTGTGTAAAAAATGATTCCTTCTAATTCATCAATCGTTTTATCATTCAGTTGCTTTGTGCATTTAGTTATAAATTCATTTTTTTCAATAGGTGCTGCATTTAAGGTATAAATAAAAGGAGTCTTCTGATTATTCATTGCCCTGAAAAACTTATCGGGCATTGCAAAGCTCGGCTGAATTGCGCTCCTAAGATTGAACATTTTTATACCAAGCAATAAAATATTATTGATATGAATATAAAGGGCATCTTTAATTTTTTTGAAGCGATAAAATCTCACATCTGAAAAGGGATTTATTTGAGCGATATTATAACGTTTAATATATAAATTAGTAAAAAATAATAATAATTCCCTCCACCATAGAAACAATATTAAACATACTATAGCTGAATCCACACCTAAAATATAAAGTAAAGGAACTTTGAATTGCAGTAATATTGAAGAAACCAATCCAATTATAAAAGCTATGAATATAAATCTGAAGATTATTTTTAAAGTTTTAATACTAAACGTGGAATTTTTTTCATTATTTTGAACCATCTTGATAGGTCTTCCGTAAATGAGTGTTCTGACGGCAGTAATTAAATCTTCTCTATCCTCTTCTTCCTTTACCTCTTTATTATCTTTTCTTTTAAGTAAAGATATTTTAATATGATGAAAATTTGCACTAAAGTTAGATTTTAAGTTTTTTGAATAAATAATTATGGTGTTTATAAGATTATTTAATTTACTAAATGATAGTATTCCTTTTTCAGCATAATATACACTAAAATATATAAGTGTCCTATATGAATTAATACTATTAGTTCTCAGTTTTCTAATGTATAAAAGCTTCTTTTTATCATGAGGTATAGGTTCTTCTAATTTAATCATAGGTTTTTGAACTACCTGATAAGAATATGGTATCTTAGATTCATCTAATGCGTAAAGAAACTGATTTATCGTAGGTTTTATATTCCCTGCAGCAAGCACTTCCACCTTAAAAATACGAGTCGCTATTGTAACCATGTCTTTTTTATTTATTATTAATAATGTTGCTGGATCATCATCTAACATATAAAATTTAAAATTGTCAAAGGGATGAATCTCAACCAAATTACGAAATAAATATGTAAATCCATGTTCAAGAAAATAAAACTCATCATGGAATGTTATTATGAAAGCAATAACTAAAAATACAGCTAATCCCGATGAAAAATAGAAATCTAAGGCTAGTAATAATGTGGAGGATGTTATGAAAAATATAATACCCATAAAAGAAATCAATTTTACAATGGAAAATGTACCTGAAATATCCTGATATGCGGGATTTTTCTGCCATATATCTAAATAATTTGTAGATTCTTCTGAACCTTCTTCAGGTTTCACTTCATAATTCTTATTTCCTTTACTAATACCCATTTTTTATTCACTTTTAATGTAAAATTTTAATTCTAAAATTACTCAATCTATTTAAACAAAAATTGCTATTGATATTTGTATAAACATATTTTTTTAGATTATTCAAGCTTTTTATGGTTCAAGATCCTTATTGTTTTGCTATCCTTACTTCTAGGGTCGATATCCTTGCTTTCCTTACAAGATATTTTGGTTAATGTTTCTACAGCTATATGTGAATCTGGAAATAAGAATAACATTTGTTTACAAAATATTTCTGTCCATTCAAAATCCCCTTTTTTGTAAAAGGTCTTTATTAGGTAATGCAAAGTTGAATAATCTCTTGGGTTGATTCGGTAGGCTTCCATATACGCTTTTATTGCTTTATCTAACTGATATCTTTTGCGATAATTAGATCCGAGTCTATACCAAGGCCAATCGTTCTCAGGATTAAGAGAAATGGCTCTTCTATAAGCTTTAATCGATTTACTATATTTTTTTAAGCTATAATAGATTCCTCCTAAAATCTCAAAGATTTCAGTATTTGTTTCATTAATTTTATGCGCTTTTTTGAGAATTCTAATTGCCTTCTTATACTTCTGCATTTTTTCAAATGTAATTGCTAACCGACCTAGTGCTAAAATATTATGAGGATCAATTTTTCTTGCTTGTTTAAAAGTTTCAATTGAATCTTTATATTTTTTCATAGCTTTAAATGTAGTACCAAGTTGAATTAATGCATAAGAATTGCTTTTCTCAATTTCTAATGCATGGTACAAGGCTTGTATAGATTTTTTAAATTTCCGCGTAAAACGATATAAAATTCCAAGCTCTAACCAAACATCTATATTGTTTGAGCCATATTCTAGTTCAATTTTATATAATTTGATTGCTTCTTCATATTTTAAATCCTTTAGATAATTTGATCCTAACTCATCACAAATTTCCTTAATACTCTTTTTGTTCTTAAGAAATTTTTTATATATTCCCAATATTTTTTTACAGCTTGTATTTTCTAAATGCTTCAAAGTAAAATTAATCATAAGCTGTACCTCCTTTACTGTATTTTCCTTATAGTTAGAATCCTCTAATAATTTTAAATACTCTTCAAATATACACACAAGTTCTCCCTTACTCAGATAATTAAGATATTTTTCTTTTACTAAATATTCTTTTACTGAAATATGCCCTTTTAAAAACCTTGTAGCTATTTCTTCTTTAAATACCCTTTTCGCTATTGGATCTCCTGCTTTCATTAGTTCTTTAAGTAAAGGAAATGCTAGAGTTGAATGTAGAAGACGAGTATCATAATTATGTTCTACCCATGCTTGAATGTTGGAACAATGACCCCAAAATTCAGCCTCAGGCGGGATGTCATAAGAATAAGAAGATG
>JAHLWJ010000278.1 GCA_019057975.1 Promethearchaeota archaeon
TCTAAAAACAGCCAAATAGGACTCAGAGTCCCTTTTGATATGTTCTAACTCCTCTTCCGAAAATATCCCGGAAGGCAAAAGTTTAAAACTTTGGGATGGAATCCCTTCATTATACAATCTTACCCCGTATTCCCCAGGGAAGTTCTTGGGAACCTTACAGCTCCCGGAAAGTGAGACTAAAAATTCGGAATAGTCTACTCCCAGAGCCTTAGTTAGCACTGCATCGAAAATTTCTCTCTTTTTATCTTTTCTCATATATATTTCCTCCTCTGTTTTTTTCTCATCTGATTTAATCTAAGGTACATTTGTTTTGAATTTTTATATACGATAATAAATTCTAAAAATCCTTCTTTTTTTAAAATATTATAAAAAGAAAAAGCCCTTCAGCGAAAGGCCAAAGGGCTAGAAATTTTCAGGCTGCCCAAACAAGACAGTATATAGAACTTTTCAAATAATATTCGACATGTCAAATTATATTAAAAAATTATGAATATTTTTGTTCAATATTATTTGCTTTAATAGTGTATCATAAGTTCTTATAGCACTCAAGCCCTGCAAAAAATATAGTTCAGTAATTTTAACTATTTTTGAAGTATTTTACTGTATATTGATACTATATTAATTCCGATAATTTTTATAATTGTCTTCGGGTTCGAATATTACCTAGCTCCCAGACTGTCCCATAGATAGAACTTTTATATCTACATTTTATTTTTCATATAAAGCAACGAAAATCAATCAAATAAAACACATATACAGAAACCCTATTTACTTAGCAAGAGAGTACAAACGGATGATTGATAACGGACAGGTGAAAAATCAGTCTAGTCTTGCACGCAAACTCGGTATCTCCAGAGTACGTATTCACCAAATTTTAAATTTATTAAAACTCGATTCCTTGATCATTCAAGAATTAAAAAGATTAGGTGATCCACTTAAATCAAGAATTATCACCGAACGTATGCTGCGACCACATGTTAATAAATCATCTAAAGAACAAAAAGATCTTCATTATACTTTAAATACTCTTTTTAAAGTATAATGAGGGATAATTTTTCTAAATACTTGTTATCTTTTGTTAATATCTTACCATCCTGTATCTAAAAATGTCCAAACGACAAAATATTCCCGGAATGTACTACAGGAATTAGTTATTTTATTTACTTCATCATTATTAAGTGGTTCTCTTTTTTATTGATATGGCATGATTTAAAATATTTTTAATTAGTAAACGTTTTATTTCTTTCATAAAAATATTCAATGGTTTCCTTTATAGCGTCAGCAGAATAAACAATTCCTATGCCCATTCTTTGACCAGATTCTAAAACTGTATCAAAAATAGGTAAAGAGCCAGATATAATGCCTAATAAATAAGGATTTTTTTTAGTTCGATCAAATATAGTTCCTTGAGAAGTTACAGTAGCTATTTGTGGTTTTAAAATAACCAAACTTCCACTTGAACCAGGAAATACATGCGCATCTATTAGGAATCCATCAATTTTTTCTGGAAGACCATATAGTTTTCTTAGACGTTTATTGAATGAATATCCCTCAGTTGGCATAGTAGAAATAATGCCTATTCTCAGTATCGGGAATACATTTCTAGGATCATATATAGAGTCCGGGTATCCTAAAAAGAATATCTCATCTCCTATACTTATATTTTCTTTTTTTAATATATCTTTTGTTGCAAATAAAGAATATGGTAACCATGAACCCTTTATATTATGTTTTATAACGGATTCTGTTATATTAATGGCAGTAATATCAAAATTATCATTAGGGTGAAAACCAACACAAGGCAAATAATTTCCATCTTTTCCGACTATTCCGATATCTATTTGATTAACTTTATTTTCTTGTTCAACTTGAGTATTTACTCTTATATTAATTGATTTTTCTTCTCCTTTTGGTGGTAGAGCATGCTTATTGGTAATTAAAAAAATATGCCCTTGATTATTATTGATTTCCCTAAAAACAAAAAATCCAGTACCTGATGAAGTTTTTTCAGAATCTGCTTTATATGAGATTAATACAGTACTATCTAAAAAAGCTTTATTTAGCGTTTGAGTATTTGACATATTAAAGATTGATAAGAAGAAAATAGATATAATAATTATCAGAAATTTTCTTCTATTTTTACTAATTATCCTCCCTCCTTGTTTTTTATTTAGAATATAACCAAATATAACAAATGTCAATTTATATTCAGAAAAGCGCCAGAATGACGTAAATATATAATCTGAAATGTATATAAATAAGGATTTTATTTTTAACAGAAGGGGTAAATGGCGTTCTTTTATATAGAAGGCAACAGAAAGAGAAATTATCAAATTAGCCCAGAAGAATTCTTTGTCAACTATATGATATTTAAAAGAACTAACACTGCTATAACAATAAGCAAAAGTCCTATACTTAGACAAAGGATAAATACATAGAGAGTTCCGACTAAATTCACAGCATTTTGTATCTATGAGTTTTTCTGTACATTGCGGTTTGACTACATAAGACTGTGTAACCATCTTTCTTTAGTCTTTTTCTAGTTCGTTTTTTGATTTTTGGCTATTTTACCAGAAACAGACTGTAACTGGGAAGAATTTGACTTTACAATTATTTCTAATCCACCCAATATCCCGAATGCTATTACCCCCACAAAAAAAGAATATAATCCACCTAATATTAGTTTGTTTTTTCCTAGTGATTCTAATGTCCAAATTTCACTTGGCTTCTTACTAATCCATTTGAAATATTCTTCCTCAGTTACTGATGGATGTTTTTCCAAGTAATCTTTTGCTCTTTCTTTCAGTTGACCTTTGACATAAATCTGCCCATCAATTGTGACTGCTTTTGAATCCAATATTCCCAAATAGTAAATTCCGATGACAATACCTAAAATGAGAGAAAGCACAATCAAATATTTTACACATTTAGTTGGACGAACTACTAATAGAGCGATCACATATACAGCAACAATAACCACTCTAGGCCAATTAGTTAATGATGTGGGACAACGTAAAGATGAAATAAGAAAACTCGCTATAAGCGTTGACACCTGAATAATTCTAGTTATTAATTTTTTCATTGAAGCATTGTTTATCATTCTTTTTGTTTCCTTTATCCAGGGCTAAGTATATCAATCTCACGTTCACTACGTCCATCATAACCACAAAGAAAAGGAGTTTTTAATCCCAGTCTTCCATCTTTTTCTGTCCAGATTAGCCACTTTCCTGCAGGAATCAAGTCAGTGGTTGGTGTACTCAATATATCAAACTTAATTTTATGCTGTTCATCATCCTTTAAGAAAGGAGCGTACCAGACTGTACAATGAGGAATCTCCTCTCCTTGTTCATTAATAGTGTTTACTTTTACCTCAACCCGTTCTGTATGACTTGTTTGAATAAGTCGTGATTTCAATTCAAGGTCAAGAGAAGCATCCAATACCGCAGAGGAAATGGACAATGGTATTCGACCAATACTTTCAAACTGTATAAATCTTCTAAATGCTTCGGTGTTATATTCTAAAGTACTAAGGAATAGATTGGAATAACTGATCTCTGAAGAATAAGAGAATATAATCTCTGCATTCTCCTTTGATCGACTAATGGCAGACCGTAAAGCTTCACCCATAGGATATTCTGGCCTATATTCAGAATCAGAATATGCTGTAAATATTCTTTGTAGAATATTATCCATATCCTCTAAAGCAACATTCATCTGTTCTTCTATCTGGTAGATAGTTAGCTCTTCTGCCTGACAAGGAAATAGCCAAAGTACAAGTACAATAATCAGAGTTATATATTTAGTGTAATTTGTCATAATTCTCACCTCCTGAGAATCTATAAATTGCATAAGAGTTGCACAAGAGTTTCAGTTAAGAGCCAATTTTTCTAAAAAAATTTCCCTAACAATGGTGCTTAAGATAGACTGAAAGCATTATAATTTTATGTTTTTAAGGATAAGAAATAAAAATTATATTGCATTTTATTACACAGAAGGCGACAAGGGAAGATAAATTGACTTATTGTGAATAAATTAATGTTAAAGTTGAAAATAAATAAAAAAGCAGGGAGTTGAATTTTAGTTAACTTCCCTGCTTTTTTATTAGCACCTTTCTTTTTTTCTTGTGTGTATTTTTAACCATGTTATTTCTTACTTAGAAAAAATGCCATTGCTGTGACTAGTATTCCTATTTCTATCCCCATAGCAGTGTAAATAGCATTTTGGAGACCCATAATGCCGTTGGCTATATCACCAAGAGTGGTATTAGTGGATAAAACATTTATAAATCTAGGTATAATTATAGAACCAGCTGCTATCAACCACGCAGCTATTACCACTGAAATATATTGCGGTTTCATTAACATCCTCCTTTTTATATTCGGTTTAGAAAAAAAGAAAGGATTAACTCTGATCTCTCCAATTGAAGGTGTTACTTTCATTTTTAATCTTACCTCCTTTTCAGATTCTGGTCACGATACTCCCAATAAGTGTAATATAAAATATCTTGACCAGTTTCCTGAAAAGGAGGCATTGCCTCCTTTCTTTTTAAGAGACCAATTTCAGCAATTAACAATTAATTATTACGTTTAGATTTATTTTTTTGTTTCCCTCCTTCCTAATGAAGATTTTTAAAGATCAGCTTATAATATTTTAAAAATACTTGTTTAAGCTAATTCAAATTTTTCTGATTATTTTAAGAAGTTTAAAATTATTAAAATACACGTAAACAAATAATCGGCAGTTTAGAAATAATAGCCACAAATTTGTTCTCTATTTATATTATGCCCAAAATTCAAGGATTTTAGACAGTTTTTGAAACAATTAAAGAAAATTCAAAAAGATAGAAAGCTATTTCGAGTAAAAATAAGAAGTTGTTATGCAAAATTTTGTGCAATCCGTTTATATAATAGATGTTGATTGTTTTGTAGTCAGGTTAGAGTTGGCTTTTTGATTGGCGATTTTCCCGCATATGAACTGAGACAATTTTGTTTTGACCGGGAAGTTCTATAACTTTCAAAATGGGAGATAAAAATCTGTGAACTACAAAACCTCCCAGCTCATTTACTCGAAAGGATTTTTTAGAACTATTTTCTGCAATTACCTGCAGAATCTTTTGCTCTACATTGATCACATAGCTCTCCGGATGTTGGCTTTCTATATTTTATTTCTATATCTGGCTCTGTAGGCCAATTTGAGCAGTTTCTACACCAGTGCCATGTGTCACTATCATTTCTTCTGCGATATTCCGCCACGATTCCTCATCCCTTTTTTAACCAGTAATTATAATGCTTAGGTTTATCTATACTAATAAAATTACAATTAGGGCTATTTCTAACTATATAAACCTTTTTTCTAACTGGTAATTTTATTTAATCATTCACTTTGCTTATAGGTAATTAGATAATAAATATCTAATAAACTTACCCTCTTTTATACGACTAAAATAAGCCACACAATATGTAATCATTAAATGATCTTAGACTAATCCACATCACTTCCTTTCTGTAGGGATTTTCTTACTGCTAGGAATTAATCAGTAAACTTAAAAGTATAATTACTAAAAGACTTTCTCGAAAGATATCTCAACAGGTTTAGGTAAATGGTAGCATAAGTCCTATTCAATCACTTGTATAGGGATGAGAAAGCATATCAGTAATCTTTTCTTCTTTATCAGGATTAAGCTTGAAATAGAATGGAACAACTATTAGTTTGATGGGATGATTTTTTAGAAAACATAAACTAAAATATGGTTGATATAAAAGTAGAAATATTGAAATGGGATTAATCTTATTATGGTCTTTGATCATAAATTATTGGAGTATTTTCCATAGAATGATGGTTTAAAAAATCTAATTTAATATTTAATTAGTTATAAAAATTAGACTTATCTACAAATTTTATATTTAATAGCAAATATATATCTAAAAAAAGTTTGATATTCTATTTTTTAAGTAATAAAATTTACTACCTTTTGCGCCTCCTTTATTCTCTTCTTAATCGGATTAATCGAGTCGGTTACTCTTTCGTCCCCTACTCCTAATAAAAAAAGCCTGACCTTAATAAGAGCCAAGCCTCTACTATTTTTATAAAATATATGATGTAATAAAACAAGAGCT
>JAHLWJ010000279.1 GCA_019057975.1 Promethearchaeota archaeon
ATCGAAAATAATTTTGATTTAAACTTAGAGAAGATAGAGAAATTAGTCCAAAAATTCCTTAGTATAGCATTAGTCAAATGTAGAGAGGAAATTTGCGAAAAAGAAATTGAACATTTCATTGAATATTTCACACCTCTCTTAAAATCTTTAGGACAAGTTGATAGGATTCAATTCTCTGAGGAAGAACCTGAATGGGGTATTTTAAATATAAAAAATATTATGGAACCATTATTAGAACAATTTAAAACAGATTTTAACGAAGCACTTAAGGAAGAGCCCCCTCGTATGTTGAATAAAAGTAAATATTTTCGTGATTATCTCATAAATCATCATCCCGATTTAGTAGATTATATAAGGGAGGGTATAAGCGAAAAATATAATAATGGTGCAACTGTTAAGGCTCGGGAATTCTGGTATTATCTCTCCAATATAGAGCCATACGAAATGTGTCTTTCAATGTTTTATTGGCGTATTTTCATTAATCCTATTAAAATGGATGTAGACTATGCGATAGCAGATCAATTAACATACATCACTTTAAAGAACCAAGATTATTCAAAACTTATGGTTGCTTGGATAAATTCGAACCTAATCAAATTCTTTATCGAGATTTTATCTAGGAAAGCAAAAGGTGAAGCTTTAGATCGACTACAGTTAAAAATTTATGAAGCTAAATCATTACCTTGCTTAGATTTTGATAATATGTCAGATTCTGAAAAAAAAAATATTGAGAACACTTGGGATGAGTTTCTCGAGATTGATAAAGATGTGAATCTTAGAAATGAGAACCCTACAGATAAGGAGAAAGCTGTTATCGATCAATGGGAACTTAAAAAACAAGAAATTGATATCCTTTTTTTAAAATTTCTTTTCCCCATTGAAATAATTAAAAATAGAGAAATTGAGGAAGAAAATGAAATAAATCTATTTTCTAAAAAATGTTATCTCTTTTATAAAGAATTAATGGATCAAATATTAAACGATTATGATGAAAATAATTATAATGATTTGCTTAAGTATTTACTGAAACTAGTATTAGATTCAAACGAAAGTATGTTAGAATTAAGAGAAAAAGGCGGGAAAGAACAAATGGAAGAATTAGTCGAAATTGATCAAGCAGATATAAATGGTGCTAGATTTGTTGATGATGAAAGCTAAAGATTGGAGTATAGTTAGGACAAGATAATTTTCTATTTTTACCTTTATTTTTATTCATTGAATAAAATTCAAAAAATCGAAACTGAGATTACTTCCGAAATAATTTAAATACTAAAATTTGTTCTTAATAATCATGCTAGGAGTAATTGATCCAAGGGATATATTGTTTGTTTATTTTTTCGAACTTCGTAATACCGAAAAAAGCAAACGCAATCCATCGGAAAAAAAAGATTAAATCTCGAAAGAAACTAAATACTATTAAAATTTTATGGTTATTTAAATTGATAAGGGAAATGTTCTACCAATGTTGAAAATGTGGAAAAAGTTTAAATTTGAGTAATTCTTTTATTTTATTATGATCAATAAAAAAAGAGATTATAAAGGAATTAAAGTACCTAAGGAAGTCCACGAAGATCTAAATGAATTGAAAGAAATTATTATTCAAAATGGGTTAAGTTCAATCTCAAACGATTTTATTAATTATGTTCCAAAAAACTGTCCTAAGTGTAATACTGAAATGGATTCGGTTGAAGTAAATCTCGGTTATCATCACTGTCCTAATTGTGAATTTAAATATCCTGAAATTAAGCTTGGATTAGGTGGTAGTTTGGCGATTGGAACACTAATAGGCCTTGGAATTGCGGGGATAATATATTTATTAGCTCGAAAGGATGAATAATTAATATTTTTAGACAATAGTAAAGATAAAAAGAAATTGTGATGAGTAATGACACAAACACCTAGAAATACAATTAAAATTATATTAAAAAACGAGATTAAAAAGCTATACAATCCAAATTGCAAGATAGAACAAATACAAAGATCAGATGGTTCTATTGAATTTAGATCTTGCAAAATGAGTGAAATAAATAATTGGGCAGATTTAGTAGCTAAAAAAATATTAAAAGATTTGAATTTATAGTACTCCTTAACTATCCTTATAGAAAAAAATATATATCCATCTGTTAAATACATTATAAAGTTTGCGAGTTCCATTCTGCTTTCTTTATATTTTCTTTGAGTTGTCTCTTGAAAATTGGTTAAGTTTGCTACTATTCTCAACTTGTTATCTTTATTAAGGCTACGAATTAATTCTAATAGGTTTGAAATTTTAGATTTTTTTTTTTATTTTTTTTACTAAAAATTTTAAAATGGAAACCTGAATTGATAGTATCTAAAGAATTTAAGAAATTACTTAAAAAGTATAAAATCTTTAGAATGGTTTATTAAAATTATATTCGCGTATAAAAACCTTATATATGCTTTTAGTATATATCCTAACAAAAATTAATAAATGGATGCTCACCCCATAGAGTCAATGGCTGAATTGATAATGATTATCCAATCATACTTGTCCCTATCTTTGAACATGAGATTAATATTATTTTTACCAATATTGAATATTTGCAAAGCTTGTTATGAAGGTTGTAGAATATGGCCCACAAACCCAATATTTCTAATATTCTGAGTCTTTTCCATCATATTTAGAATCTTTGAAATCTCCTTCGCGATTAAAAATTAAGAAAACTATTATACAAATAAATATAAAGTAAAGCCAATAAGAATAATTAGGTGTTAGAAGAAATGGATGAATGGGAGAAAAAGTTAATAATAGAATCTTCTGGTCTAGAAGATTGGGAGCAAACACGTGCAGCGAAACTTACAAGTGAAATTAAAGAACTATTAATTACAAAAAATAAGTTATTAGAGAATTTAAAATATATTATAGATTTATCTGAAAAATACTCTGCATTCTGGAGTTTAAAAGAGAATTTTGAGCAATTAAAACATAAGTTTATTAGTTTACAGATTTGGACTCGAGTTAAATTTGAGAAAGAAATTGATTTTTATTTGTGTTGTGAAATCTACTATTTTGAATTATGTTTTTCTATGTTAAAAGAGAAATATGAAGCTAAAAATGTAGATCTTAGGCATTTTTTAAATGCAACACAATTAGAATATGAATATTTCATTGAGAAGAATTATAAATTACCAGATCATTTTATTAATGCGGGGTTTGAACTGGAAGGAGTTTCAAATATTCCAAAATTAAATTTAGTGATAAATAATATAAGAAATGCACAAGCAAATTTAGAAATCTTATTAGAGCGAGGCGAACAGAAACAGAATCATAAAGATTTATTTTTATATTATGAAGTTATGGGAGATTTATATATTCATATCTATCTACTATTAAAGGGATTGAAAGATATTGATTCCCAAGAGTTAGATGAAAATCTAAGATCTGCTTATTACTTTTACTATCGCTCAGTTGAAAATAAATGGATCTTTATGGAAAAAGAGGGAGATTATCGAACGCATTACGATGGACTTCATGGATGGCCTTGTTTAGGCGTTTTCGTTGATTTCTATAACAGTATTGGTGTTTCAAATGTTCATGATGTCAGATTGAAACTAGAACAATTAAATCTAAAAAAATTTCTACAAATTGGAGATAAAAAAGCAATGAAAAAGAAAGCTGAGGAGGATGTCCATGGAGGAAAACAACGAGCTTGTTAATTTTGAAAAAACAATAATATCTGAGATTGAAAGGAAACCTGAGGATATGCGGGAACTTTATGTAGAGAAATTGGAAAAAGTAGCAAAGAAATTCAAAAAACAGAAAATTAGTCAAACTATATTTAAAAGACCGGAGATTAAGGAGGTATCTTCAGAAGAACTTAAATCCCTAAAAGAGGATATTAATATTGTTATTTTTACTGCTACATTTGTAGAGTTATCCGCTGTTTTAGAAAAATTAACACCGTTAACCAGTAAAAGCTTGATTTTATCCGGCCATATAAAGCATGATACATATTATGTTGGCATAATGGGAGTTTATAATATTGCATTAATTAAGTGTAAACCCGGTTCAGTTCAAAAAGATTCTATTTCAAATGTTAGTCAAGATGCGTATAAATTTTGGGAACCGAAAGTAGCCATTTTATGTGGAATAGCTTATGGTCTTAGAAAAGAGAAAGACAATCTTGCAGATGTTATGATTTCTGAAGAGATTAAACCTTGTGATGTTGAAAGGGTAGGAAGAAGGAGTACTATACCTAGAGGAATGGCGGAACAGTGCAATTTAATACTTAAGAATCGCTTTGAAAACGAAATTCACTGGGAATATACAACACCAAATGGAAAAAAAGCCAAAAAAATCTTCGGTTTGATGATTTCTGGAGAAAAATTAGTAGATAACAAAAAATTAGTTAAGGAACTTAAAAAAAGATATCCAAATGCTATTGGGGGTGATATGGAAGGAGCAGGATTTAGTGCTACTGCGGCAAGAGCAGAAATAGCATGGATAGTAGTTAAAGCTATATGTGATTGGGGCTATAATAAAAAAAAAATATTTCAAGAAATAGCAGCGAAATCTGCCATTAGCCTAATACATAGCGTATTAAGCAATCCCTATGTTCTTAATTCTCTAAGTATATTTTGTAGTATTTAAGAGAAATAAAGAGAAGATATTTCGGTATTTTTCTAATATTTCATGTGTTATATTTTTCGCTTTTTCGGAAATTTCATTTACGTCAATACGTTTCTTATATTCTTTCATTAAATCATCTATTAGTTCCTCTGCTCGTTTAAACATGGATGTAATATTTTCAGGAATATTCATTAGGAGCAATTTTTTTTTATTAATATTATGTAAACGTTAGATAAAAGTACTATTTGTCTTTAAACATTTAAATTTCATATAATTATCAGAAAAATATGATATTAATATTCTATGAGGCTTTTATTATATATCAATGTAATCTCTGTCGTTTTGAAAATCTTCTTTCAAATTTTTCTTAAATATATCAAATTCAGATTTTTCTGTTTTAAGTTTACTTATGTACTCTTTAAACGATCTAATGATCTCTTTTAAAAGATACTTTGGATTGATTATCATTATTAATCCTTCAATTTCGACCAATTTAGTGAAATCATCAGAGAATTGACTTGCTTTTTTGATACGTCCTTCATGTACAAGGCCATTGCGAAATTCTTCATAAAGTCGAGACGCAAAATCATTTAAAGAAATATCTTCATCATTCAAATCCTTAAAATAAAGTTTTACCCAATCTTTAAATCTTTCTCCTACCTTATCGAGACCTGTTTCAATTCTTGCTAGGAAATCTATTGTTATCAAACATATAGCCCCTGCCGCAAATGAGTAATTGCATTGATTTAAACATTTAGCTGGTTCTAAATAATATCCCTCTACTCGATCTCGAAAAGCTCTTATTAAATTATCTCGATTATCCCAGTTTAGATCAATATATTTAAAATTAGGTGAAAAGTAAAGTTTTTCTTCAATATTCATTCAAATTACCATAGTTTCTACGTTTTGTTTTATTAAATTTTTATTTTCAAATTTCACTATAAATCAAATAATGCCTCGTGTTCAACATCATCTTCCCAATAATTAAACTTATTTAGGATTTCACTTATTTTTTCTTTTTTTATTGCAGTATTTTGGGGAAGACTTAAACCCAATGCACAAATAGTCGCAAGCATACTCGATTCTAACCCAACTTTTAAGTTCTCTTCTGTGAATTCATTTAGTGGAACATAAACACTATCATCTTTTTCTTCTTGATATGGATATGTTTCTTGAAATTTAATCATAGTATATTGATTTCCTAATATCCCAAGTTTTTCCATCCTATAATTCATTACAAAATTGAATATTCCCATCAATATGTGCCAATCTTTCCATCCTTGTGTTCGTAACGAGTTCTTTAATGATTGAAATCTTTTTGTAGGAATGATTCCTTTTAATGTCAGACGAATTGAGGGGATACAATTCGTATATCTCCTTTCAATCATTTTTTTAGACTCATCCTTATTATAGAATTTGCTTAATTTAGTCAATTCTCTCACATCCAAAAGTATTAAGCCATATATATTGATATGAATTACTTAGGTAATTATCTCTGAATATGGGTTTTATT